>JAACDV010000023.1 GCA_009936825.1 Bacteroidota bacterium
GCGGGTTATTGAGCTTTTCGGCTATGTTCGGGAGACTAATTATGGTCGGCAGTTTGAGGTCCGCACAGAAGTTAACCCGAGCAACCTTGCTTTTACCGGACTTGCTTTGCAGGCGCATACTGACAATCCTTACCGCGATCCGGTGCCAACGCTTCAGGTTCTATATTGTCTGGAAAGCTCGGCTGCGGGCGGCGATAGTATTGTCGTGGATGGATTTGCTGCGGCCCAGCGGTTGCGCGCAGAAAACACGGCATGGTTCGATGTGTTGGCGGATCATTGTGCGCGATTTGAATATGCGGGGGACGGTACAACAAATCTGTCTGCCCGCCGCCCGATGATTGACCTACAACCCGATGGTGAGCTGGTTGGTGTGCGCTTTAACAACCGGTCATCGGCGGCGATAACTGACGTTCCCTTCGACAAGATGCAATTATATTATGACGCGTATCGACGGTTTGGTGAAATTATCGATGATACGGCGATGCAGGTTAGGTTCAGACTAGACCCGGGTGAATGTTTCATCGTTGACAATACCCGCGTGCTACATGCCCGAAGCGGATATTCCGGGGCTGGTCATCGGTGGCTTCAAGGGGCGTATGCTGACCGTGATTCATTACAGTCGCGTTGGCGGGTTCTGGGCCGCCGCCTCCAGATCGCTTAGGCCATATCATTTCGGTCAGACCATTTGCCTCAAATCGGCATTCACATTGATCAACATGACAGCACGCGTTAGCATGATTCAGTGTTTTTTAGGATATAGATGAGGGATGCATGCCTGAACGCAGAAATGATCCGGCGGTTAGCGCGCTTCGCGACCTCCTTGGCGACAAGCTATCGCCCGGAGTGTCTGTTCTGGAACTGCATTCGCGCGATGAGGCGTACACCCGGCCCGTCCTTCCCGATGCAGTCGGCTTTCCCGAAACCAGCTAAGATGTTGCCGAGATTATCCGTATTTGCGCGGCGCATAATTGTCCAATTATCCCCTTTGGCATTGGCACCTCGCTGGAAGGTCATGTTGTTCCAGTGCATGGCGGCGTCAGCGTCGATATGAGCCGGATGAACAAGGTTTTAGATATTAACGTCAAGGATCTTACCGCAACGGTCGAGCCGGGGGTGACGCGCACCCAACTGAATGATGAGCTTCGTGCCACCGGCCTGATGTTTACCGTTGATCCCGGGGCAAATGCGACAATTGGCGGAATGGCTTCGACGCGAGCGTCCGGAACCAATGCCGTGCGCTATGGCACAATGCGTGAAAATGTGTTGGCACTACAGGTCGTTCTTGTTGATGGGCGGATTATTGAAACCGGGAGCCATGCCCGCAAATCATCGGCCGGGTATGATCTGACGCATTTGTTTGTTGGCGCGGAGGGGACACTTGGCATCATCACCCGGGTAACGGTACGCCTGTTCGGTCAGCCCGAACAAATCCTTGCCGCGACTTGTGCCTTTGAGAGCGTTGAGGGTGCGGTTGATGCCTCAATGCTGGCCATCCAGTCGGGGCTGTCAATGGCGCGAATAGAGCTGTTGGATGAGGTGCAGATGCGCGGGATGAACGTTAAAAATCCAGAGTTGGAGCTTCCCGAAAAGCCCCATCTTTTTCTTGAATTTCATGGCAGTCAAGCGGGAGTGGCGGGCCAGGTTGAGGGCTTTACTGAGATAGCCCATGAATTTGGTGGCTCGGCGCTGGCATGGGCCACAAAAACCGAAGATCGCAACGCCTTGTGGAAGGCACGCCATGAGGCCTATTACGCTGCCAAAGCTTTGCGTCCGGGCGCTGAAGGTTTTGTTACTGATTGCTGTGTTCCGATATCCCAATTGGCTACAGCGATTGCCCGAGCCAAGAGGGAAATTGCTAAGTCAGGGTTAATCGCCCCAATCCTTGGCCATGTCGGCGATGGTAATTTCCATCTGATTATCCTGATTGATCCGGCGAAAAAGAATGAAGTTGATGCGGCGAATATGCTGGCCGAGGCGATTAATCTTTTGTCGATTGAGCTTGGCGGAACGATCACTGGCGAGCATGGGGTGGGCATTGGTAAAAAGAAATATATGCAAGCCGAACATGGTGATGCCTATGCGGTGATGGGGGTTATTAAGAAATCAATGGATCCACAAAACATTATGAACCCGGGTAAGATCGTCAGCGTAAATTAAAGATCATTCGGGTTTAGAAAAACTAGGCTGGGTTAGGAAAACCAGGCAGGGTTAGGAAAATCAGGCAGGGTCGGGGGAATTAAGTGATGCGCACACACGCACAGGCAGTGGTGATTGGCGGCGGTCTTGCGGGGTGTTCAATCCTTTATCATCTGGCGAAACTTGGGTGGCGCGATGTTATTCTTCTTGAACGCGATGAGCTGACCAGCGGATCCACATGGCATGCAGCGGCTGGAATTCACGGCCTGCATGACAACAACAACATCACCCGTATCCAGCACTATACGATGAACCTTTATAAACAGCTGGAAAAGGAAACCGGGCAGGGGTGCGGCGTTTTTCAACCGGGATCACTGTATTTGGCGCAGACCGAAGAGCGCGAGCATCAGCTTCGTTTGCAAGAGGCAAAGGCTCGTTTTTATGGGCTGGCATTTCATGAGGTCAGCCGCGAGCAAGCTGGTGAGCTTCATCCTCTAGCGCAGTTTGATGATGTGCGTTGCATCATGTTTGAACCTGATGGCGGCAATGTTGACCCGTCCGGCGTGACCATGGCCTATGCCGCTGGGGCCCGCCAGCTTGGCGCTGAGATCGAACGGTTTTGCCCCGTAATTGGCACCGATCAACAGGCTGATGGCAGCTGGATGGTCCGCACCGAAAAAGGCGATATCCATACCGAGTGGGTGGTCAATGCCGCTGGATTATGGGGGCGTGAAGTTGCGGCGATGGCCGGTCTTAGCTTGCCGTTGCAGCCAACCGAACACCAGTATTTTGTGACCGAAACTATTGATCAGGTGGCGGCAGTTGGCCGGCGTCTTCCGTCAATCGCTGATCGCGATGGCGAATATTATCTTCGCCAAGAAGGCAATGGGTTATTAATTGGGGCCTATGAAGAAGATATGCGTTTTTGGGCCGAGGATGGCACGCCGCTGGATTTTGGGCACGAGCTGTTTGACGATGATCTTGACCGGATCATGGATAATGTCATGCGCGCGATTGACCGTATCCCGATTGCCGCCGAAGCCGGTATTAAGCGCGTGATCAACGGCCCGATGATCTGGAGTCCGGATGCAAGCGCCCTGTTTGGACCGGTTCCTGAGATAAAGAATTATTTCTGCTGCGGCGGAATTATCCCGGGCTTCAGCCAGTCTGGCGGGCTGGGGCTGCTGGCGGCGCAATGGATGATCGAGGGCGAACCTGAATATGATATGTTCGCCTGGGATCTGGCCCGCTTTGGTGACTGGGCTGATAAGGCATTTACAAAGGCGCGTGTTCGCGATCAGTATATGCACCGGTTCAAAATTCATTTTCCGAATGAGGAACGCAGCGCTGGCCGTCCGGCGCGCACCCGTCCCGTTTATGAGATGCAGGCGGAAATGGGCGCGGTGTTCGGGCTGAACGCCGGGTGGGAGCATCCGCTTTGGTTTGCCGATACCCCCGGAATACAAGATACCAACGGGTTCAAGCGGCAGAACTGGTTCGATCCTGTTGGCGCTGAGGCGGTGATGCTGCGGCGCAATGTCGGGGTGATTGATATCTCAAATTTTGCCAATTATGAAATTATCGGACCGGGCGCCCATGACTGGCTGGAAGCGTTGGTGGCAAACCATATTCCGCGTGAAATTGGCCGGACATGCTTGGCGCCTTTGATCGGCGTTCGCGGGGGAGTGGCGGGCGATTTTACCATCACCAAAACCGGGGATGACGCCTATATGATGGTCGGGTCAGGAGCGGCGGAACGCTATCATCAGCGGTTTTTCAATATGGTGGCGATGCCGGATGCCACGGTGCTAGAAAACGTCACCTCGCGCATTGCC
>JAACDV010000178.1 GCA_009936825.1 Bacteroidota bacterium
ATTTGATGTATATATCAGGTGCTGGCATATCAGCGGGATTCGCTTTCCCCAAAACTGCAAGATGCAAGCCGAAAGGGATATTTTACTCGAATAACCCGAACCAAATCGCTGAAAGGTATAGAATTTTTTCGCCAGCTATTGACCAATGCACTTAGTTGTTCAAATATGGGCCGCAACTTTCGGGGGTTTTGTGCCCATGATTCGGTTTTGCGTTTTGATGAGAATAGCTTGATGACTCGCATTTTTTTGCAAATTCTAACGGGTGGTTTTTGTCTGGTTGCGCCTCTTGCTGTTTCGGCGATGGAACCGATTCGCGGCGATGGAATGGCCATACCAAAACCAAAGCCCGACATTGCACTGGCCTATCCTGCGGTCAAGGTTAGTATGACAACGCCCGAGCCGCGGCCCGACCTGCAATTGATATTGCCGCATTCAACCCGCACCGTTGCCGAAATGATTCGCAATCAAACTGGGCTGGAAACGCGCAATGAGACTGAATTCAAACTAAAATCTGGCGAGGGGCTGGCTACATTGCTTCATCGCGCCGGCCTTAGCAAAACTGATGCGGCCGCCGCAATTAACGCTGTTATGGGCCGTGCCAGCCTGCGCGCTCTTCCCATTGGCCTGTCCGTTCGGGTGGCCGATCATGGCTTTGCCTTTACCACACGCAACGGGCGTGACATTTACGCCATTCGCGATCCGGAACAAGGCTGGATTGCTTTTACCGCGATTCGCCCGATTGAGCGATATGTTGCCTTTGCACAGGGCGTGATTGAGGATTCGATTTACCGCGCCGCGAATCAGAGTGATATTCCCGACGATGCGCTTGCCGAATTTGTGCGCGTGATGGGTTTCTCGGTCGATTTTCAGCGTGAAATACGCCGCGGTGATGCTTTTGCGCTATTATACGAACAACAAATTGACCAGATTTCTAGCAAGCGGGTTGCCACCCGCCTTCATTATGCCGGCATGATGCTGTCAGGAAAACAGCTGGGGTTTTATCGCTTTGATCACGATAAATCCCGCGTCGGCTGGTATGATCGTGAGGGTAACTCTGCCGCGCGCACCCTGATTCGTACACCGATTTCAGGAGGAAGATTATCGTCATCCTTTGGTGTGCGCCGCCATCCCATCAGCGGATATAACTCAATGCATCGGGGCGTTGACTTTGCCGCACCTAAGGGAACGCCAATTATTGCGGCCGGAAGTGGTGTGATCGAACAGGCCGGATGGCTTGGCTCTTATGGCCGCTATATCCGGATACGCCACAACTCAACCTATTCAACCGCCTATGCGCATATGTCGCGAATTGCCAGCAGTGTCAGGCCCGGAAACCGCGTCGAACAGGGCCAAGTCATCGGGTATGTTGGATCAACCGGTCGTTCAACCGGCCCCCATTTACATTATGAAATCTTGGTTAATAACCGCAAGGTCAATCCCATGACAGTTCGTCTGCCAACCGGTGAGCGTATCCCGCCCGAATTTCTGGGGGAGTTCCAACAGCAGGTCGAAATGGTTGAAGCCGAAGTTCAAGCGACAGGATCTGTACGCTTTGCCGCAATGGAATTACTGCCGTCCGAGCAGGGCCGGTAATAAGGACGTCAAGTATTTTATATAGGCGCGGATATTAAGTAGCGCGGGTATTAAATAGGCGTAGGTACTAAATAGGCGCGGGAGGCAGTTGAGCAGCAGATGGAAAAAGGGATAAGCCATTGATTGTTGACGAGCTTTGGCATTTTCCGGTGAAGGGCCTTGGCGGCGCGACACTGACCTCTGCGCATCTTCAAGCTGGCGCACATTTTCCCGGCGATCGCCTTTTTGCCATTGCCAATGGCCATGCGCGCCATGATCAAGTGCCCGCCGGAACCTGGCATAAAAAAGCGTTCTTTTTGCAGCTCATGCGCTTTGAACAGCTTGCCGAACTGGAATGCAGCTTTGATGGCACTGAAATCACCATTCACCATCGCGGTAAGGAAGTGGCAAAAGCCGATCTGGACAGTCCTGAAGGCGGCGAGCAGATTAATGATTTTCTGGGTGGTTTGCTGGGGGATCAAATCCCCGGTGCGCCGCAGGTAATGCGCATCTCAGAAGGGGCATACACCGATACCAAGGCCCCTTTGATCAGTCTTGGTGGCACTGCCTCAGTCACGCGGTTTGCCGAGATGAGCGGAACCGCGCCTGATGTTCGGCGTTTTCGGTTGAACATCATGCTGAAAACCGAACAGCCTTTCCAAGAGGCTGCACTGATCGGTAAAACCATAAGGCTGGGCAAAGCTGAGATGCATGTCACGGCGCCTGTGGGACGGTGTGCGGCAATCGATGTTGACCCTGCAACAGCAATTCGCGGGCCGCACTATCTGCCCCAGATGGAGGCGAGTTTCGGGCATACTGATCTGGGTATTTTTGCGGAAGTCACCCGCAGCGGCAAGGTTGCCCCAGATGATCGCCTGGAAATCCTGGACTAAAATTCCCCTTCAGATCACCCCCAAGATAACCGGAAACAAACCAGAGTCTGATCGGAGGCCAGAGTTTGATCGGAGAACTTATCCGAACCAGAATCAGTCCTGTATAAGAAGTCGCATAACACGCTGCATATCATTATGCCGGGGCTGAATCCTGATCTTCCTGAACTATTTCTGCCAACTGTGCCGGGCCAAGATCTACAACTTCAACCGCTCCAGCATCTGCACCGGCATCTGAATCTCCGTTATCCGCCTCTTTTTCAGCTGCGGACCCTGCGGAGTTATCGTCAGAATTACCCGGGGCAGGCC
>JAACDV010000179.1 GCA_009936825.1 Bacteroidota bacterium
TGCCATTTTCTTCAACAGCAAAGTTGCGGTCAATATCGCCCTCAGCCTGGGCAATCAACCCTTCGAGCGACATTCCACTATCAACGCTGCCATGGCTTGGTTTTGTTTTCACATTATCTTGCATGACTGACCGGACTTTCAGTACGCGGGCACGGTTAATGTCACTGACAAATTCTTCGATATAAGGATCACTCGGGTTCAACAGAATATGTTGTGGTTCGCCCTGCTGGACGATAAATCCGTCTTTTAGAATAACCAGATGATCTGCCAGCTTCAGCGCTTCATCAAGATCGTGTGTGATAAAAATGATGGTCTTGTGAAGGTCCTGCTGAAGTTCTAAAAGCAGGTCCTGCATCGATGTTCGGATCAGCGGATCAAGTGCAGAGAAGGCTTCATCCATCAGCATAATTTCGGCGTTCGAGGTCAGCGCCCGAGCCAAGCCAACCCGTTGTTGCATTCCGCCTGAAAGTTCATGTGGGTATTGGTCTTCGCATCCATCAAGGCCGACGCGGCTAATCCAGCGCCGCGCATCGTCATCCGCGACGGACAGATCATCGCCGCGGACCTGCGGAGCCATCAGCGCATTTTCCACGACAGTACGGTGCGGTAACAGGGCAAATTTCTGAAACACCATCGACATTTTGGTCTGGCGCAATTCGCGCAGCTTCGCGCCGTCATATTCCATAATATTGTCGCCATCGAGCATGATCTCGCCGGCAGTTGGTTCAATCAGTCGGTTCAAATGGCGGATCAAAGTTGATTTGCCTGATCCAGACAACCCCATGATCACCGTGATCAGCCCGTCATTAATATCAATATTGATATTATTCAGGCCGATAACATGGCCGGTATCCCGTTGAATTTCGCTTTTGTCAATTCCATCATAAAGCATCGGGACGATCGAATCGGGATCTGCCCCAAAGATTTTATATAGATTGCGAACAGCGATTTTAGCAGTAGGGTTACCAGCAGTTTTGACTGAGGAAGACACGAAAACGGCTCCTGTAATTTACATTTTGCGCGATTGATCAACGCGGGCCAGTGCGGCCTTTGAAACACGGTCAAGGATAATCGCCAACAGCACAATGGCAAAGCCGGCAATAAATCCAACCCCAAGACGCAGATTATTAATTCCGTCAAGAACCAGTGTGCCAAGCCCCGGGGCCGACACCAGAGAGGCAATCACAACCATCGCAAGGCTCATCATAATGGTCTGATTAACACCTGCCATAATGTTGGGAAGCGCCAACGGAATTTCGACATTGATCAATTTCTGGTTGGAGGTCATGCCGTAAGCATTCGCTGCCTCAATCACATCTTTATCAACCAGCCGAATGCCAAGATTGGTCAGCCGGATAACAGGCACAATCGAATATAAAATGATCGCAAGGCCGTATAGTTTCGGCTCGGTAATCTTAAACAGGAAAATAAGCGGGATCAGATAAACGAAGGTCGGCAGTGTTTGAAGCATATCCAGAACAGGCGTGATCATACGCTGGGCATTATCATTCTTCGACATAAGAATGCCGATTGGCACTCCAAAAAGCGTACATATTACCGTGCAGACAAAAATGATCGACAGCGTTTGGATAGCGTAACCGTAATGATCGATGAACAGGAAAAAGGCAAAACAGGCAGCAACGAAAGTCGTGATGCGCCACGATTTTGCGGAAAGTTGAACGGCAAGTAGAATCAACGGCACCAAACACCACCACGGCAATGTCGTGAACAGGGTCAATGTGCCGTCCAGCGCCCATGATAGCGGCTGGGTTAACGGGTCCAAAACCACGCGCAGGGCGGGTCGAACAGCAAGAAATCCTGATTCAAGGGATGCTGTCAGATCGCGCGTCTGTGGGATTGCAGCGCAGGCGTTGTGTAAATTATCCAGCGATGGAAACGGAAGTTCCCACCAAGCTGGCTCTTCACCCTTGAGCTTGCGAAGGGACATCAGCGACTTGGTCTTGCTGGTATCGCACCAATCGCGCATCGCCAGAAGATCAAAAATATTTGAATAGGCAGCCATGATGCAGCCTCTCCTTCATTATTTAATCAGCATAGGCCTAATCAGAATGGCGCCACAACCAAGTGGCCGTGGCGCCTAATTTTATCCGGAACGCAGTGCTTCATCGCGACCGGCAGGTCTTTTCAGACTACAGGTTTGCGGACAGCTTTTTCTTGGCGTCGGCATTTACCCATGACATCACAAGATCAGTATAGTTGGTCAAGATCCAGGCGGCAGCTTCGTCAGCTGATGCCTTGTTCTCTTCCTTCCATGCCAGCATCGTGCTGATCATGTCATTCGGGAATGACATATTACGGATGAAGTCAGCAGCGGCAGGCTCACGTGCAGCAAAGTCAGCTGTCATCGCGTTCAGCACTGGTGCGGACGGGAACCCGGATACGCCAATTTTGGCAGGGTCAGCGTCGGCACCCTGGTTGATGGCATGCTGGGCTGCATCAACGGCACCAATGTTGACTTTGGTCATCTTGTATTTGCCGAGAACCGCTGTTGGGCCCCAGTAATATCCAAACCATGGATCACCGTCAGCACAGGCTGATGCGATTGACGCACCAAGGTTTGCACCTGAACCGTGATCAAACACTTCGATACCATTGGCCTCCAGCGCATGAACAACTTTCAGATTGTCGTTCACGACGCGGCAACCCCAGCCAACCGGACAGTTATGAAAACGCGCGCCAACTTTTTCCGGGTTTGCCAGAATGCCTTCGATCGTTGCCAGTTCAGGATGCTTTTCAACGAGTGCTGTTGGAATCCACCAGCCCTCTTCACCACCATTGGCAAAAGCGTTTGATGCTGTGATAACTTTACCAGCTGCCTCCAGCTCGCTGTAGACAGTCGCTGAATTTTTCCAAACTTCTGGAACAATATCTGGCTGGCCGTTTTCAGCAAGCGAAGTCACCGCAGGAATTGTGTCGGTCGGGACAACTGTAACGTTACATCCATAACCAACTTCCAGAACATAAGCTGCAACAGCGGTCATGGCCTCACCAGAGGCCCAGCCCATTGCACCGATGCTGACATCGCCACAATCTGCTTTCGCTGCAGTTACGTTTTTAACGTCCTCTTTAGGGGACAACACTAGAAACAGGGCAATTGCTATCAGAATGGCGCCCAGAATTAGGGGTAACCTTTTGCTGTTCATGTTTCACTCCTTTTCATTAAGTGTCATTGCCGCTGTTATAACGCCAAGACTAGTAAGAATTTTCTTCATAGTTACGAATCTTCTCTAATGGATAATGCTTGGGATATAAAGTGTCCATATAGCAAGAAAGCGAGCAAATTCGAAGTAACCGTTAAAATTTACCTACAGGAAAAAGATGCCTAACGCACCCCTTTTGTAATTTTTTCAACAGAAATTAGAGAATCTCAGCCGTAGGTTGGTCACATTTAGGTTTCGTTAATAATTAACAAAGTAACATAAAATATCTGAAACCACCCACAAATTAACAATTTTGTTGCCGAAATAGGTCAGGGCCAATTAAGTTCATGATTCTCTATGACGGTGGTGGGGAGGGGCGAAGATGGTTGTGAAAGATGGTAACCCGGTTGGCGAGGGCCCCGTCACCTATGGCGAGTATTTGCATCTGGACAAGCTGTTGGATGCTCAGCACCCGAGATCTGATGCACATGACGAGTTACTTTTCATCATCCAGCATCAAACAAGTGAGCTATGGATGCGTCAAGCCATTCATGAGTTGACCTCGGTGCGGCGCGCCGTCCAGCAAGGGCATTTGTCAGAATCCTTCAAAACGCTGGCGCGGTTGTCACGGATTTTTGATCAGTTGAATAGTGCATGGGATGTATTGCGCACGATGACCCCGGCCGACTACACGCATTTCAGATCGACGTTAACGACGGCCTCAGGCTTTCAGTCTTATCAGTACCGCATGATCGAATTCATTTTTGGCAATCGCAATATCAAAATGATGAAATCGCATGAACATTCCCCGGATATTTATGCCGCTCTGGCAGGTGAGCTGGACCAGCCTAGTCTGTATGATGAGGTTATTTGCCTGCTGTTTCAAAAGCTGGACGGCGATGCGGCGGAAATTCCGAACTTGCCGCGCGATAAACCGCACGCCCCGATACCCGAAGTTCAGGCGAAGTGGAAATTCGTCTACCAGAATATTGATCAGCACTGGCAGTTATATGAGCTTGCCGAAAAGTTGATTGATCTAGAGGATTATTTCCGGCGCTGGCGCTTTAATCATCTGACAACGGTTGAACGAGTGATCGGGTTTAAGCGCGGCACCGGCGGCACTTCAGGCGTTAGTTATCTTAGCAAAATGCTGTCGGTCGAGTTATTTCCTGAACTGTGGCACGTGCGGGGCGAGCTGTAATCCACACTCAAAGCTGGCTAAGTGCAGCATTTACAATCGGAATATAGATTTTAACTAATAAATCGTCCCCTTAGGTCAACGTCCAACTTGACACATGAGGGGGAGGCCTTTCTGATGGTGTGTAAGGCATGCGCGCATGTTGAACGACCTTGAAGATTTTTTCGCAAGAGATTTGGTGACATGGAAGTAACGTTTTTTGGGGTTCGCGGATCAATCCCTGTTTCTGGCGAGGCTTTCGCCGCATATGGTGGTCATACATCATCCTACGAAGTTCTGTGCGATGACATTCAGATCATCATTGATACTGGCAGTAGTTTTCAGAATATCAAACTGCGCGAAGATATTCCCGTCCTGATTTTGTTCAGCCATTTTCATCACGACCACATTCAAGGCTTTACCTTCAACAGCAGTGTGTTTTCACATCAGAAAAACATTTTCCTATCATCGGCGTTGTGCGCCCCGGACCAGTTGCGCGATACGCTCCGCACCTATTTCAGTGGCGGTTATTTTCCGGTTGATGCGGTAAATATGCTCAGCCATCTGTGCTTTGTTGAGTTCAATAAGATCAGTGAGATTGTCAACGCCGCGATAGAAATAGAAAGCATCCCGCTGAACCATCCGGGAGGCTGCGTTGGATATAGTCTTACCAGCGGCACCAAGAAATTCAGCTATCTTCAGGACAATGAGTTTGAAGACAGCCAGAATGTGAGCCTTGGTACTTTCATTGAGAACTCAGACCTTGTAGTCTGGGACGGAATGTTTACCGAGGCTGAACTTCCGGAGCGCGCGGGCTGGGGGCATTCATCACTTGAACAAGGCGTTGCTTTTGCCAAAGATCATGAGGTGCGCCGCCTTGCCATCTCGCATCATGCCCCTTTCCGGACCGATGCGATGATCAAAATTTTTGAGGATGAGTATGGGACCGATCAAATCATCATGGCTCGTGAGAACCAGCGGATCATTCTTTAGCCGCCCAATACCGATCACCCAATTTGTTTAATAGTGCAGCCTTTATCAAGAAGAAATCCAGACATGAAAAAAGAAAGTTTTCGCCAGTTTCAATCAGTTTTCAAAGCGGGTGATCAATCAGGTGAGGTCTATCTGTTGGTAAAAGGCGAGATAGGAATTTTTCTACCAATCAATGATACCAAGACTCCTGATTTTATCGTCAATCCAAACGAGATTTTCGGCGAGATGGGCGTTATTGATAATGAATTGCGGATGGCCGAGGCGCGGTGCAGGGTGGAATGTGACATCATTTCGATGACCAAACGCGAATTTGATGATCAGGTAGATAAGGCGAATATTTTTGTGCGCGGCGTTCTAGGCGTCCTATCACAACGTCTTCGCCAGATTCAAAAACCCAAGAAATAGCCGATAAATTTACGTCTGCATTTGTGCTGCTAAAATCAGGCCCCAAACCGATACATATCCAGCGGCGCTTTTGGAATTGATATGGTTTTCTCTTCGGTAAAGAATTCCTCACAGGAATGTCCACCTTCGCGGCCAACACCGGAGTTTTTATAACCGCCAAACGGCGCCCGTAATTCGCGCGTCAAAGGGGTGTTCACCCAGACCACTCCCGAGCGCATTTTCTCACTGACATTCATCACTGTTGGGACATGGTCAGACCACACATACGATACCAGACCGAACTCGGTATCATTGGCAATATTGATTGCTTGCTCTTCGGTTTTGAAAGTCAGAAAGCTGGCAAATGGTCCGAAAATCTCTTGCTGGCAGACGCTACTCGCGTTGGACCTGGCAACGACCGCGGTCGGGTCGATAAAATAGCCGTTCCCAAGTGCCTCACGCCGCTTACCACCGCCCAAAAGCCTGTCGCCGTCACGCGCCGCGCTGTCAACGAACGACAGGATGCGTTCCATATGTGCCTTGGATGCGATGGGGCCAACTTCGGTATCAGCGGCCAGTGGGTCACCAACCTTGATCCGCGCCATGCGGGCGGTAAACGCAGCAACAAAATCATCAAAGATTGTCTCCTCAACAAGAATGCGCGACCCGGCCAGACATTGCTGACCATTGGTTGAAAAGATACTTAGCAGCGCACTGTCGAGGGCCCGATCAAAATCGGCAGAGGCAAAAATGATGTTTGCTGATTTTCCGCCAAGTTCCATGGTGCATGGAGTTAACTGACGGCCTGCCGCCGCCATAACTTCACGCCCTGTAATGGTGCCGCCGGTAAAGCTGATACGGTCGATATCGGGGTGGCTGACAAGGCGTGATCCGGTCACCGGGCCGCGGCCATTTACAAGATTTAACACCCCATCGGGCAGGACTTCGTTTAACAAGCTAACCAATTTTACCAATGAGAACGGCGTCTGCTCAGACGGTTTTAAAACTGCGCAATTGCCAAAGGCCAACGCCGCCGCAATCTTCATTGTGGCTAGCGCAATCGGCGCATTCCACGGTGCGATCAGACCAACCACACCGGCAGGCTCACGCTTTACTGTGCTGACATATCCGGGCGTGTTGTCATAGCGCTCCCCATGGGCCTGACTGATATATTGCGCGAAAAAACGAAAATTATACGCGGCCCGAGGAAGGTGAAAGCTATTGATCTGGGTCATCACAAGGCCGGTAGCAAGACATTCGAGACGGCCCAGTTCATCGATATTATCGAGGATGATTTTTTCACATGCTTCCAGCACCTCAATCCGTTTGTCGATGGACATTTGAGGCCAACCGGATTGGTCAAATGCCTTTCGCGCACTCGCAACGGCGCGGTCAACATCATCCGGCCCATCTTCTATCAGCGTTGAGACCTGTCCGCCGGTTGCCGGATAATAGACAGGAATTTCAACACCGCTGCCCGTCACCGAAGCGCCGTTAGCCCAGCCGGTAATGGATGCAGCGACCTCGATTGGTGTCTGAAAATTGCTCATCTGTCTATTGTCTCCCAAAGTGATATTTTAGACTAAAATATTTGTGGTCAGGCAGCATTTTCGGGAACAAAATCCCCTGCTTTCATAACCATCCCGGGTAAATCATGCTGGAGTTTGCTCTCCAGCCATTGTGCGGTTGAAATGCAGGCATCGAGATCAAGTCCGGTATCAAATCCAGCGCGCGCCAGCATATAGGCAAGGTCCTCGGTGGCAATATTGCCCGTGGCCCGCGGCGCAAACGGACATCCTCCTGCCCCGCCCATGGACGCATCAAATGCATCAACCCCTGCCTCAACCCCAGCCCATGCATTCGCAATGCCGGTGTTGCGTGTGTTGTGAAGATGTATCCGAAGTCGAAGATCAGGGTATTCAGCCTTAATGGCCCCAACAACGCGCTTAATATCAGCCGGTGTGGCAACCCCGATTGTATCGGCAATCGACAGCTCCATCGGGGGAAACTCCATTAACGTCTCGATGATGCTCATCACGCGCGATAGCGGCACTTCTCCTTCAAACGGGCACCCGAACACCGCGCCGATTGTTAACCCGACATCAATCTTGCCTTTGGCGCTCTGTGCTAGCTCAGACCAAAATGCCAGAGTGTCGGCGGTTTTTGCTCCTTGATTGCGCTGGTTAAAGCTATCGCTGGCAACAACAACATAGTTGGCCTCATCAACACCGGCTTCGATGGCGCGCTCAAATCCGCGCTGGTTCAGAACAAGCCCAATATAGCGCGCAGCACCGCGCGGCAGCCTCGCAGTTAGCTCAGCCGAATCATACATCTGCGGGACCCGTTTAGGGTTCACGAAACTGGTTACTTCGAGGCGTCTGACACCCGCTGCGATTGACCGTTCTATCAATTCCAGCTTGGCGTCCGTATCAAGAATAACTTTCTCGTTTTGAATGCCGTCACGGGGTGAGACTTCTATGATTTCGATTGTGCTCATTGTTTCCTAAGTCATCAGTCTGAACATCATTTGGGGTGATTTAATTTCCATAAGGTCAAAGCCTCCGGTTCCATAACATCAAAGCCTCTGGGTTCATCACATCACAGCCTCTGGAAAAAATAACGCCCCGCGGCACCAGAGTTCTCTGGCTAATTCCCAGTTTGCAATCTAATTTTAAAACTTGTCCGGACAAATTTTTTGACTTCACCAGCGATTGGGCTAGTATTTTGAAATAACGCGGCGAGATAGAAATTGGCCTATCTTTTTATCAA
>JAACDV010000180.1 GCA_009936825.1 Bacteroidota bacterium
ATTTACGCCCTCAACATTCTCAGCAAACACCACCAAAGCCTCACGACTGGTTGTGGTCATAGTGTTCAGTTCTGACATCGTCTTAAAATAAATAAGACTAGCAAACAGCAGGGCAACCACCGCCGCTCCCAATGAACTGGCGAAAATGATAATTGAATAACGATGAACGCTTTTCACGGATGCCTCCAGCTTTTTATGGTCTCGCTTGGTCTTGTTATATTCAGACGTTACGTCGGTTGCTGCATCAGCAGCATCAAGCGCAATCTTGATGCTTTCCTGCACCGCATTGTACTCGGTGGTCATGCCAGTCTCCCGTTTGATCCGGTTGGTCGCGACCGCGTTGCGGGTCTTTGACTTCGCTCGTAATAAGCACAATTCGTGCCAGTTTCCCTAAACACGGTGCGCGAAGGGACCGAAGGCCCCTTAAAACCAAAACGTCGACATCCATAAGGGTGCGACACCTGATGGGTGATGTAATGATGTTTGCACTCAAAACAATTTACTGGTTCATTTTTCATCGCTACCACCTCGCACTTTCCTGACCAAATCAGCGATTAAGAACCTGGCCCCACCAAAAATACACATTGCGCCTGCCAGCCACAGCACCAGAAAATGCAAGGCTGGCTGCCCTTCATCACGCGCCAGCGCGCCTTCGAGAACAAAGAATACACCAACACCATAAAAACAGACCGTGCTAATCATTTCGCCTAGGCTGCGATGTTTACGTCTTGCTACCATCAAGCTGCCTCCGATTCACGATTACCAAACTCATCAAACTGCAATTCAGGCGGCAAAGTAAATTCTGGCATTTCCAGATTTTCACCACCATCAATGCGAAATACATAGGCAAGAATAACGGCCACTGCATTATACAGACCTTCGGTGATTTCGCCGCCAATTTCACTGGTGTAATATAACGCACGCGCGAGTGTAGGAATACGCAAAGTGCGAACATTAGCTTCGGCGGCACGCTCAATTATCTGCTGCGCCAACGTACCGCGACCCATGGCAAGGACAATTGGCGCTCCGGTCTGACCTGACGAATATTTCAGCGCGATGGCAAAATGCGTTGGGTTGGTGATCACCGTGGTCGCATCACTGACATTATCCAGCGCATCACGTTGCTGCGAATATTCGCGCGACATCTGCATCTGCATACGGCGAATCTTACTGTTTACCTCGGGACTACCTTCGGACTGTTTATGCTCGTCTTTAACTTCCTTTAACGTCATTTTCATCGATTCTGTGTGCGTATGTTTTTGCCAGAAATAATCAATCGCCGCGATAATCAAAAGGGCAATCAACAGCGTCCCAATCAACAGCGGGAACACTTCGCTCATCTTGCCCAAAGCTTGATGCAGTGAGCTGTTCGACAGATGCAAAATTGAACCAAGTTCGCGATAGATAATAAAGGCTGAAATACCGAAAAGCAGTACTACTTTCAAAATAGATTTGAATAGATTGACCAGACTTTTGGCCGAGAACATGCGCTTCATCCCGGCAAGCGGGTTGATCTTGGATGGCTTGAAAACCATGGCCTTTGGAGCAAAATTCAACCCGCCAACACCAGCCTGCGTCAGGAGGATGACAATGATCATCGGCACACCAATGATCAAGGTCGCCCAGATTATAAGCGAAAATGCATAATGCACCTTGGCCAAACCCAACGTGTCCAGATTGAAAGATGAATCAATGACGAACAGCTGGCCCCAGGCTGTCAATGCATCGTTAGACACGAAGCCGACCGACATCATCATCACCAGTCCCATCGCCAGCGTGGTGAAAATTGGCACTTCGACTGAGGTTAATATCTGACCTTCTTGACGCGCTTTTTCTAGTTTGCGGTCGGTGGGTTCTTCGGTCTTTTCCTGACCATCTTCATTTTCTTTAGCCATAAGCCAACCCCGTCAAAAGCCCCTGCATTGCGAAGAGTGCATTGTCAATCAGACTGCGCGAGCTTGCTCCCAACACCCCGGCCGACATGTACAACACTAGAAATACAACCATCAAAGTTATCGGAAATCCGAATGAAAACAGATTCAACTGCGGTGCCGAACGCGTGATAATACCAATCGCCGCGTTGACCAATAGCTGCACAATAATAATCGGAAACATAATCATGGTCGCCACCTTAAACATCGAGCCCGCCGCAGAAATTCCTGTATCAATCAGAATATTGATGTCGATTGACTGGCCAACTGGCAGCGTTTGATATGAATCCAAAATCATGGCAATGGCCATTAGATGACCATCAACAGACAGAAATATAACAAGCAGCAAAAGCTGCATCATTTGGCTGACAACCGGCGTGCTACCGCCGGAATTCGGATCCGACAAAGTGGCAAAACCCAAACCCGCAGTCGAGGCGATCTTCTCACCTGCCAGCACCATTGCCGAAAACCAGATGGTCAGCGTAATTCCCGCGCCAAGCCCGATGATAATTTCAGTCGCCATCATCATAAACCCGGCGGGCGTCCCAAGAAAGCTGGCCTCAATAGGAGGGACCTGCTCGGACAACGCCACCGCAACACAAATCACGAAAATCGTGCGCACCTTCAACGGCATCCACTTGGCACCGAAAATAGGGGACGATAAAAGAAACGCTCCCAAACGAAGACCGGTGATGAAAAAATGCAACAACGCATCCATGACGTATTGCAGGTCAAGACCCGGTATTCCCATCATCGATTGTGTTGCTAGGCCCAACATCGGTCAATCAGCTAATCTGTGTAATTGTATCAAAGATAAAACCAAAAAAATCCGACAGCTGGGTCATCATGTAGGTGGACAACATGCCGAATGCCAAAGTCACAAGGACCAGCTTCGGAACAAAGCTCAACGTCATCTCGTTAATCGATGTTGCCGCCTGAATGATGCCGATGGTCAAACCAACAGCAAGCGCAATAAGCAAAAGCGGCCCGGACGTAACCAGAATTTGCCAATAGGCAAGCCTGATAAATTCAATGTTCTGATCAAATCCCATGATCATTTCCTTTCAGGGGGGGTTGCATCCATGCAGCACCCAAGGGGGGAGTGAAATCAATTAACTGAGTAAGTGGCAACCAATGAGCCAACGGTCATCGCCCAGCCATCAACCAACACAAAAAGCAGCAGCTTGAACGGCAGCGCCACCAACATCGGGCTCAACATCATCATGCCAAGCGACATCAGAATTGAGGCAATAACCATGTCAATAACTAGGAAAGGGAGAAACAAAAGAAAGCCAATCTGAAACGCCGTCTTTAACTCGGATGTAATAAAGGCAGGCAGCAGAACATTCAGCGGCACTTCGTCAGATGAAGCATATGGCTGATCGCCAACCATCTCGGTAAACATCACCAGATCATTGACGCGCGTGTTCTGCACCAGAAAATTCTTCATCACATCAACGCCGTTGGAAATGGCTATATCTGCCGCCAACACACCATCAAGATAGGGTGTGATCACATCGGTGTTCAGCGTATTAAACGTGGGCGCCATGATGAAAAAGGTCAGAAACAGCGCAATCGCAACCAGCACCTGATTGGGCGGCGTTTGCTGCGTTCCCATCGCTTGACGTAAAATTGATAGAACAATGATAATCCGGGTGAAAGAGGTCATCCCCAAGACCAGTGACGGCAACAGCGTCAAAGCTGTCATCAGCGCTAGAATTTGCAGCGATAATGAATAGGTCGCCCCGCCATCAACCTCATTCATGCTAAAGGCAGGAATACCGGCATCTTGCGCCAATGCGGGCGCATTCAAAAACAGGGCGGCACCGCAGACAATCAGCGCGACAGCCGTGCGGCTGTTTAGGCTTGCGATATTGTTGAGGTTTGAGAAAAACTTGATCATTTGCCGAACTCCACTGAAGGATTGTTGCGGCGCGCCTGAGCAACGGCGGCGGCAAAAGCACTTTTTGGTTTGGTTGGCTTGGCCGCGGCTGCTGGGGCGGTTGGGCGCGTTTTTTGAGGGGAGGCGGGCGGTGCCTGATCCGTTACCGCAGGCATTCCATCAACGGTCAAAAAACTGGCCGCATGACCTTTTCCGGCATGAACCAGGATGACGCGTCCGTCGATTTCAACAAGATGAAGTCGTTGCTGATGGCCAAGCGACATTTCTTCTATCAGCTGCATCCGGCGGGATATCCGCAATTTGCTTTTGATACCGCTACGGTTCCGTTTTACGAACCACAAAACCACCAGCAACAGCATTAGAAATGCCACTGTAATGACTAACTGTTCTGGGCTTACTACCGGTTGGACTGGCATTTTCGACGCTCCCTTGACTTTCCGTCTAGGAACATCAAGGCAAGGATCGTGCCAGCTTTCAAAGAACCCAAAAAATTCTTATCATATGATTGAATTATAATGTTATTTTACTCAGCCACCAATGTCTGCAGCCTGAATAAAATTATCGTTTGTCTAGCGAGCCAGATTTATGACACCGCTTTTTGGCTTATCGGAGGCGGTGTGCTGGCCAATGTCAAAATTTCGACATTTGCCAGAATGGGGAATGATTGACCAATAATTTTGCCAATATCTCCTCTCTCTCTACAGATGCCTAGATGCTTTCCATCCGCGCTTCGGGATCAACAATTTCGGTAAAGCGAACGCCAAAACGCTCTCCAACCATCACCACCTCGCCTTTGGCAACCATTGTGCCATTGGCTAAGATATCGAGTGCTTCACCCGCAAGCCGTTCCAACTCGATAACCGAGCCTTCGTTCAACCGCAAAAGATCACGGATTTTAATTTGCGCCTTGCCTACTTCGACCGTCAAAGTGACATCAATATTCTCAAGGAGGCGCATGTTCTCTGCGCTCACCCGTTCAACAATCGCAGGATCCAAATCCGGCGCTGGTGCGTCGGGGGCTGTCGCGGCATCCTGGCCCATTTCAGTTTCGTCAGACATGACGTCTTCCTTTCCATTCGCGCGCCGGCCGGTCAGACCAGGCGCACCTTTAATGCAACCCTATTCTAATGCAACCCTATTCGATCCGTCCGGTCAGATTGATTGCAGCATTAGTGCCAACCTCACCTAGCTCACCATAAAATGCGTCTTCGGTTTCAATCGAAACTTCAGCGCCTTCACCGATAGTAATAGGGAAGATATCGCCGACCTGCATATTGATCAGCTTATACATCGACACCACCGGTTGGCTCAGCCTTGCGGTTACTCCTAGGGGGATATTAAGGACGGCGCGCTCCATCTTTTCGCGCCAAGTATGATCGTCCTCAGCCACATCTGCCTGCAAGCGTGAACGCAGTTGTGCGGCGATTGGCTTTAACGTTTGCAACGGATAAATAATGTCAAAACTAGCCGCATCCGTGTCTGGAAGCTGCACAACAAACGAGCAGATAATGACCAGTTCAGTGCCTTCTACAAACGATGCAAATTGCGGATTGGTCTCGCGGCTCTGATTTCCGAAAGTGATCGTCATTAGATCCCGCCAAGCGGTCTGCAACGTTTCATTCAAACCCCGGTTCACCACCTCGATGATCCGCTCTTCGGTTGCGGTAAATTCAGTTTTCTTTGTTGGCAAAGCAGCGATCTTGCCGCCGTAATAGCTGTTTGTCAGCACCGAGATAAAGTTCGGCGTCAAAACCGCCAGCATATTGCCGCGAAGCTCTTCTATCCGGCTAATGCTCAGGCTCATAAAGCTTTCGATACCGGCGGAATATTCATCAAAACTTTTCACCTCCGGCGGGAAAGATGAAATCCGCGGTTGAATCCGCAGCATCGGCAAGAACACGCCACGCGCCAATCGCGCAAAGCGCTCATTAATGATGCGAAGCGCGTGATAGTCACCAAGAAGCGATAGGTCATCCGAGCCAAACTGGAACGGGCGAATATTGTCCTCGTCCATGACCATGGACGGCCCTGATCCCTCAGTGCCGAGACCTTCGATCAGAGCATTGACTTCATCACTACTGAGTTTGCGGGTTGATGCCACCTTGTCACCTCGGTTTTAAGTCTTGAATCTTTCCGGCGTTAAAATGCCGGGTCTTATGTGTCCTAAGTCATAAGTCTATTGCAGAACGAATGACGTAAAGTGAACTTCTTCAATACCGCCAAAATTCTCGAGAAACTCCAGCTTGGCATTGATGGTGTCACGAATGGCACCAGCCAGCACATCGCGCCCGTCGCTACTTTTCACCTGCTCTTCGGTATAATTGGCGATCACACCAAGAATAACCGAGCGCAACGCCAACTGATGAGCCTCAACATTCATCATTACAGTGTCGTCATACTGGGTCGATACCCCGATGCCGATCTGCAACATCTTGCGCGATCCGGACAGGTTGGTGGTGAACGTTCCCGGGAATTCATGGTAAATTGTTTCAAAGACCTTCTCTTCAGGTGTGTCTTTGGTCAGTTTTTGCGGCGTGGAATTGTCAACAGCCTCTTCGGCGGCCTCACGCTCTTGCATTTTCTGTTCGATAATTTTTTCAATCTCTTCTGACGGATCAGGTTGCGCGCTGCCAAAAATCAGCCAGCCAGCAGCAACACCAAGGGTGATCAACAGCAGACCGCCGCCACCAAAAATCAGCAGTTTTTTGACCAGACCACTTCCGGCTTTTGCGTCTGCTTCATTCTCAGCCATAGTTTTATTCCTCTACTCGAACATTTAACGCAGGTCACGCTTGATCAGATCTGTCGATCGCCTGCACCCTAATGCATTGTTTATGCCAAAATACTCAGCATGGCTGTTTCACCATCTTCGAGACGGTGGATAACACTATCTTCACCAGCGTCATCCGGAAGTCCCTTTGTATCA
>JAACDV010000181.1 GCA_009936825.1 Bacteroidota bacterium
GCCATTGGCGCATTGGGCCATCCGCAATATCGGTCCACCAGAGATTTTTGCGCTGGTATTTTTTGGCTTGGCAGTAGCCTCTTCGGTTGGCGGCAGGACAATCTGGAAAGGATGGATGTCGGTCTTGCTGGGTCTGTTGATTGCCACCATCGGGCAAGATCCGGTTGGCGGTATTAACCGGTTTAATTTCGGCCTTACCGATCTGGCGGCAGGGATTGCTTTTGTTCCGGCTATTTTAGGATTTTTTGCCGTATCAGAGATTTTCGTTCAAGCGGAAAAAAAGGCAACAAACAAGTTTGACGCCCCCAAGATAGGCATGTCATTTCCGACATTAATGGAATTATGGATGCACCGGATCGCGGTCATACGGTCGATCTTGGTGGGCTTTTTTTGCGGCATACTACCTGGTATCGGGGCGACACTTGCGGCCTTTATGGGATATGGCGAGGCGGTTCGCTGGTCGCGCAATAAAGAGGAATTTGGCAAAGGTAAGCTTGAGGGGGTGATTTCTTCGGAAACCGCCAATAACGCTGCGACAGGTGCGGCGATGATCCCGCTGCTGGCACTGGGGCTTCCGGGCGGCGCGCTAACGGCGATGATGGTGGCCGTCTTTCAGATGCATGATCTGGAGCCGGGCCCGCTGGTTTTCTATAATTCGCCCGAGCTGATCTGGATTGTCTTTGCCGCGATGTTTTACGCCAATCTTTCGATTCTTTTTATCGGTTTGCTGGAAACAAAGACCATTCTTTATCTGCTAAAAATACCGTTTCAGTTTCTGGCACCAATGATTCTTCTTCTGGCGACGATCGGTGCCTATATTGGCCGCGGACTAGTGCTTGATGTCATAGTGATGTTCGGCGCCGGAATTATCGGCTTTTTACTGCGGCGGACTGGCTATTCGATTCCCGGGATTGTTCTTGGCCTTATTCTTGGAAAAATTGGTGAACAAAATTTTGCGCAGGGCATGCAGATGGTTCACTATGATCCGGCAGCTTATTTTTCCCGTCCAATTTGTACGATTTTGATTGTTGCCGGCGTGTTAACGCTTGGAACCGGAGCCTATCGGGCGTTAAATTCTTCTGCCACACATTAAAGAAGACAAAGGCGGTTTTTATGGCCGACCAGAAAGCCAACCAGACACAGCACGATTTGACCGAAATTGACCGGCTGGTTAAACGCGCGCGCACGGCGCAAGCCGCCTATGAAGCTGCTGGATCACAGGCGCTGTTTGATACCGCCTGTCAGGCTGTTGCGTGGGTTTTGATGCAGCCAGAGCGCAACCGCACCCTTGCTGAAATAGCCGTTAGCGAAACCGGGCTTGGCCGCGCTGAAGACAAAGTCACAAAAAACCATAATAAAACCCTTGGCCTGATGCGCGATCTTAAAGGCGTGACAGCTTTTGGTCATATTGAAGATAATACCCAGCTTGGTTTGTCGAGCTATCTTCGGCCCAAAGGTGTGGTGGCGGCGATTGTTCCCTCAACAAACCCGTTGGCAACGCCAGTTAATAACATCATCAACGCACTGAAAACTGGCAATGCAATCATTCTGGCACCCTCACCAAAAGGTGTGAGGCCGCTGCACCTATTGCTGGATCATATTCATCGCGCGCTGGCCGAGATTGAGGTTTTGGGCAAAGGGCCCGACGGCGGGATTGCACATTCTCTGGTGCAAATGGTGTCCGTTCCGCCAAGTAAACCACAGACCGAACGCCTGATGAAACTTGCCGATCTGGTGATTGTCACAGGCTCGCAAGCGAATGTGCGCGCCGGATATTCTTCAGGGACTCCTGCAATTGGCGTTGGTGCCGGTAATGTCGTAACCATCATTGATGAGACCGCAGATATTGCCGATGCAGCCGCTAAAATCGCTGCATCAAAGTGTTTTGACAACGCGACCTCCTGCTCGTCGGAAAATGCCGTAATCGCCGTTGACGCCGTTTATGATGCGGTGGCCAGCGCCCTAGCCAGCGAAGGTGGACTGATCCTAAACACCGAACAGAGCGCGCATTTAGAAGCGCTACATTGGCAAAGTCAGGATGCGTCGGGAATTAAAATTACTCCCAAACTCACCGGAAAATTAATGGCCAAGGACATTGATGTTATTCTTGGCGAAACAGGGTTCGCCCGGATTGCACCGCCCGGAACACGGTTTCTGGTCGTACCGCAGGATGATATCGGCGCAAATTATCCAATGACTGGCGAGAAAATGGCCCGCTTTCTGTCGCTTTACCGTGCCGCTGATTTCGACGCTGCGAAGGACAAGGCTACCGCGATCTAGAATATCATGGGCGCCGGTCATTCACTGGGGCTGCATTCCAGTGATGACAGCCGCGCCCGCCGTCTGGAGATGGAGGCGCGCACTTGCCGGGTGATTGTCAATCAGGCGCATTGTTTTGCAACAGGCGGGTTTTTCAATAATGGTCTGCCCTTTTCGCTGTCGATGGGATGCGGCAGTTGGGGCGGTAATTCGATTGATGAAAATCTGAACTGGCGGCATTTTGTCAACCGCGTGAATGTGGTGCGCACCATTCCCGATAACCGCCCCGAACTTGACGAGATTTTTGGAGATTACTGGGATCGGTTCGGCAAATGACCCAAACCATCACAGCCCAACTTGAAGCCAACGCAAAAGCGGCACCGGATGCATTGTGGATCACCTCACCTGACACGGGAGATACGATTAGCTGGAGCCAGGCCCGTAGCGCAGCGGCTAGCATCGCCGCCCATCTGGATGCGCTGGGCCTGGAGGACGGGGCAGCGGTTGCAATAGCCGCAGAAAATTCAATCTGGGCCACCCTCACCTTTATAGGTATTGCGTGCAGCGGACATATGGCAGTACCGCTTAATCTTGTGGCTGGCGCGCGCGCGTTGGCGCATGTGGTCAGCCATTCGCAAACTACCGTCATTTTGTGCACCGATAAAAATCGTGAGCTGGTCACCAAGGCGCTTGAGGACAGCAAAAGCCAAGCGCAAATTATCCGACTTGATCCTGATCACGGCCCGCAATGGCCTGGTGAGATAACCGGCAGGATAAAGGACGAGATCGAGGCACCCGGACCTAAAGCAAACGGTAAAACCCCGGCACTGTTGATGTATACATCGGGGACCACCGGCAATCCAAAGGGTGTTGTTCTAAATCATGCCAATCTTCTGGCGGCGGGGATGAATGTGGTCAAAGGCCATCACCTTGACCGTACTGACACCACTTTTTGTGTGCTGCCCACCTATCACATCAATGGGCTATGTGTGAGCGTGATGGGAACGCTGATGTCGGCGGGTGGTCTGGTCATGCCCTACCGGTTTTCGGTTAGCAATTTCTGGCAGCAGATTAGCGCCAATAATGTCAGCTGGTTCAGCGCTGTTCCCACCCTTTTTGCCTATTTGCTGAATGATACAAATGAGGCTGAGATCAACCATAACCGGCTGCGGTTTGCACGGTCTGCGTCGTCTCCGCTTTCGCCCGAGATTCACCGCCGCTTTGAGGCAAGATTCGCCCTGCCGATAATCGAAACAATGGGATTGACGGAAACCGGCGCACAAATTCTCTCTAACCCCATGCCTCCGGCACAGCGCAAAATCGGATCGGCGGGCATTGCGGTCGGCAATCAGATCATCATCGCAGATTCTGATCAGCGCGAAATTCCCCTTGGTGAGACTGGTGAAATTCTGGTGCGCGGTGACAATGTCATGCAGCATTATTTTCGCCAACCCGATGAAACAGAAAAAAACATCACCCCTGATGGCTGGCTTCGAACTGGCGATCTTGGACATATGGATGAAGAGGGATTCGTCTTTGTCAGCGGGCGGATCAAAGAGTTGATTATCAAAGGCGGCGAGAATATCGCCCCGCGAGAGATTGATGAGGCATTGCTGGAACATGACAGTGTGCTGGAAGCGGCAGCCTTTGCCGTTGGCTGTGATCAGTATGGCCAACGCGTTGAGGCTGGTATCCGCTACAAACCCGGCGCCACTGCCAGCATCGGTGACCTGCGCCAGCATTGTATTGAGCGGCTGGGTAAATTCAAAGCCCCGGATATGATTCATGTTCTGGATGATCTGCCAAAAGGGCCGTCGGGGAAAATTCAGCGGATCAAACTATTTGACATTATCTATGGCCAGTCCGAGTAATCATATGTGAGCGCGGCCCATGGCTGCTGTTATGATGCCCATGGCTGCTGTTATAATGAAAGATTAGTATTGAGATGGATGATTTGTTTTCGGGTGGATATTTACCATCTGAGATATCGGC
>JAACDV010000182.1 GCA_009936825.1 Bacteroidota bacterium
CCCACAAATGCCTCCCGCAAGCAGGCCTAAGATTCCAGCCGGAAGGCTTTTCGCCGCAACCGCGCTTGTGATGTGCGCCTTTGCAGCCAATTCTATTTTGAACCGTGCCGCGCTTTCTGATGATCTGATTTCGGCCGGCGCATTTGCAATGTTGCGGGTCGTAGCCGGCGCTACCATGCTTTTGCTATTGCTTTCGCGTCGCCGGACTCCCGACCATCAAGAGCCCGACGACTTGGAGCCCGACGATTTGGAGCCCGATTCCTGGAGTCCTGATTTTTGGGCTATTGCCGGGCTAAGCGCCTATATGGTTGGGTTTTCCTTTGCCTATACCCGGATGGATGCAGGCATTGGGGCGCTCATTCTTTTTGGCGGTGTTCAGTTGACGATGTTTTCAGGGGCCATCCAAAGGGGTGAGCACATCGCCAGCAGGCGTTGGACCGGCGCGATTATTTCGCTATCCGGTCTTGGTCTGCTTTTATGGCCTTCCAGCAGTACAACCGGAATGCCTGATCTGTCGCTGTCTGCTTTTTTCCTGATGAGCTTTGCAGCGTTGGGTTGGGGAATATATTCGCTGATCGGGCAGCGCGCAGACGACCCGCTTCGCGCCACTGCCCAGAATTTCACCTATGCGGTTCCAGTTATCATTGCGGCGTGCCTGATACTGGGAGACGCGTTCCAGATCACCGGAAAAGGCGCCGTGCTGGCAATCATATCGGGCGCGGGCACTTCGGCGCTGGGCTATGCGGCTTGGTACGCTATTCTGCCTATGTTAGGCAGCACACGCGCTGCACTGGTTCAGCTATCTGTTCCCGTGATCGCCATGGCATTCGGAGCGCTGCTTTTGGGCGAAGCCATCACCGGCAAATCCATACTTGCGGCAAGCCTTGTTCTTGGCGGAATCCTAATCGGAATGGCAGCATCAACATCACGCCGGTAAAATCGCCAAACGCGGTTACGGCTATTTCGCCAGCGGTACTGAGAGATAAACGCCAAACTCTTCGCCTACATCACAGCTAACCCGGGCATGCACCCGGCCCTGCCTGTCAAGAAATCGCTGCTTATCCTCAACTGGGAAAATTCCCTCATGCCAGATATTTGGATGGATATAGAGGCCGCGCGTGCCGTCACACCAGAACGCAACCACCTTATTCGGCGTCAGATCATCGCCCGGCAGCGCAACCGGCACCACGAATGGTTGGTTGTCGAGGGGGAAAAAAAGCTGGCCCCCATCGGGGTGATAATTCATATGCCACAACAAAACCTTATCACGCGGGACAGTTTGCCGGTCATTCGCCGCCGATTGCGGGTCGGTTGACCAGCCAAGGACATAATTACCACCAACCGCCTCGTTCGAGCCATAAAGAACATCCCCCTTCCATTCGCCATGAAACACACCTTCGACAAAGCCGCCCTCATCACCGGTATCCTCATCAACGGGTCGCCAGCCCTGCGCTGGCCACCGGACAATTTCAATCTCAAAGCCCTCATGATCATCGACAAGGCAGCCATATTCCCTGACGCTATCGTCGGTTGCCACAATCAGCGGCACGTCGAACAACGCTAGCGTCGGCTTGTCAGCGGCATCAAACATATATGTCGGGGCGTTGGAATCGCTTTGGCTCATCTTCGTCATCCTACTTTTCAAATTATCGTCAATATTTGGACTCTAGGTTCGCACCATTTGCCTATACTGGCAATCATCTGGGCCGTGCTGATACAGATATCTATGGCGCGTAATATAGATTTCGTAAATTAGTAAAATTTCGTGCATCATATCTAAACGACAGGCCCAATCCAGTTTGTGGGCCTATTTGCAGGGAGGCACTTTCACGTTGCAATGTATTGTCTGCCATGCTGATGCTGGCCGGAGGTTTCGTGTCTTTGAGGGAAAAACCTATTATCGCTGCGATATCTGCCACGCAAAATTTCTGGATGCGGCGCATTTCCTGAACGCCAGTGCTGAACAGGATCATTACGAAAAACACGATAACCGCATTGATGATCCTGCCTATCGAAAATTTCTATCCCGGCTTGCTGCGCCACTGATCGAAAAACTGACGCCAGGTGACACTGGCCTTGATTTTGGCTGTGGCCCCGGCCCTGCACTGGCAGATATGATGCGTTCAGCCGGTTTTTCGGTGCAGGTTTATGACCCGTTTTTCTATCCTGATTCCAGCGTCCTCACCTCGCAATATGATTTTATTACCTGCACAGAAGCGGCCGAACATTTCTTTGATCCCTTTGCTGAATTTACGCGGCTGGACCACCTATTGAAATCGGGCGGCGTTCTTGGTGTGATGACGTGTTTTTCGGGCGAAGATGATCTTTTTGAAAACTGGCACTACCGGCGTGACCCGACGCATGTAGTGTTTTATTCTGAGCGGAGTTTTGCGGTAATCGCAGCAGCACGCGGCTGGCGAGTCGAGATTTCAGCAAAAGACGTAGTGTTGATGTTCAAAGAATGAATTTTGTGATGGCGAACAATACAAATGATATTTAAGTTGGCCTTTCCCGATTTTTGCCGACCTAAATATTGACGATAGGAGACTTAATCAAATGGCATCATCCATCAAAGGTCCCGGACTTTTTCTTGCACAGTTTGCTGGCGACGAAGCGCCGTTTGACTCGCTGGAAAACATCACCCGCTGGGCCGCTGATCTCGGCTATAAAGGTGTGCAGATTCCCAGCTTTGACGGGCGCTTGTTTGACCTTGATCTTGCCGCCGAAAGTGATGGTTATTGTGATGAGGTAGCAGGTATTTGCGCCGATGCCGGCGTTGAGATCACCGAGCTATCAACCCATCTGCAGGGCCAGCTGGTTGCGGTGAATCCGGTCTATGATGAGGCTTTTGATGCGTTCGCACCCAGCGCCGTTCGCGGCAATCCAAAGGCGCGCACCGAATGGGCCATTGATCAGGTCAAAAAAGCCGCAATTGCCTCCAGAAAATTGAATCTCGCGCACAGCGTCAGCTTCACCGGCGCGCTGGCCTTTCCGTTTATGTATCCATGGCCGCAACGTCCTGAAGGGCTGATTGACGAGGCCTTTGCCGAGTTGGGCCGCCGCTGGACTCCTATTTTGGATCACTACGCCGACAATGGTGTTGATATTGGCTTTGAAATTCATCCGGGCGAAGATGTTTTTGATGGAGCTACGTTCGAGATGTTTGTTGATGCTTGCGGCGGGCACGAAGCCGCTATGATCAATTATGATCCGTCGCATTTCCTGCTTCAGCAGTTGGATTATCTGGCCTTTATCGACATTTATCACGACCGCATCAACGCCTTTCATGTGAAGGACGCTGAGTTTAACCCGGATGGCAGGCAAGGTGTTTATTCAGGCTATCAAAGCTGGATGCAGCGCGCTGGCCGGTTCCGTAGCCTAGGCGATGGTCAGGTTAATTTTGGCGGTATTTTTTCCAAACTGATCCAGCATGGCTATTCCAGCTGGGCAGTTCTGGAATGGGAATGCTGCATTAAATCCCCCGAACAGGGTGCCGCCGAAGGGGCCACCTTCATCGCCGATCATCTGATCGACGTAACCGATAAAGCCTTTGACGATTTTGCTGGCGGCGCGCGCGACGAGGCGCAAATCAAGCGGATGCTAGGCTTATGAGTGCGGACTTAAAAGCCCAGAGGGCACCAAAAAAATTACGTCTTGGAATGGTTGGCGGCGGTGCTGGCAGCTTTATCGGGGCGGTACACCGGGTGGCCGCCCGCCTTGATGACAGGTATGAGCTGGTTGCCGGTGCCCTATCGTCCGATCCGGATCGCGCCGCTGCTTCTGCCGCCGAACTGGGAATTGTTACTGAGCGGTCTTATGCCTCTTTTGAGGCGATGGCAGAAGCTGAAAAAGCCCGCGACGACGGCATCGATCTGGTGGCAATTGTAACCCCCAACCATATGCATGCAGCGCCCAGTATTGCCTTTCTTAATGCCGGAATTCATGTTGTTTGCGACAAACCGCTGGCAGCGACCGGCGAAGACGCTGCTGCCATTGCCCAAGCTGTTACCGGAGGGGGGGCCCACTTTTTTTTGACACATAATTACACCGGCTACCCGTTGATCCGCCAAGCGCGCGAGATGGTAGAGCGCGGTGATTTAGGCCAGATTCGCGTTGTTCAGGCAGAATATGCTCAGGACTGGCTGGCTGAACCGATTGAGGATACCGGCAATAAACAGGCATCATGGCGCACGAACCCTGTATTGGCCGGGGCCGGGGCTATTGGCGATATTGGAACGCACGCCTTCAACCTCGTCGAATTTGTAACCGGCGCGCGGGTATCGGCGCTATCTGCCGATTTGCAAAGTTTCGTTACCGGAAGAAAAGTCGATGATAATGCGCATATCATGCTGCGTTTTGAGCAAGGTGCGCGCGGTATGCTATGGGCAAGTCAAGTGGCGGTAGGTGTTGAGAACGGGCTGCGGCTGCGGATTTTTGGCGATAAGGGTAGTCTTAGCTGGGCGCAGGAAAATCCCAATGAGATGATTGTCGCCCGCCTTGGTGAACCGCGCCAGATTTTCACCCGCGGCGGACATGGTCTAGGGGAGGATGGCGCTCGTTGGACCCGTATTCCCCCCGGTCACCCCGAAGGATATCTCGAAGGATTTGCCAATATCTATCTCGATATCGCGCGCATCCTAAATGATGAGGCATGCGATGTGGAAATCCCATCGATTGAGGCCGGGCTGGACGGCATGTGGTTCATCGACGCCTGTCAGCAAAGCGCCAATATCAACGGCGGCTGGATTACCCGCTAGATCCACACAAAATTAGCCCGTCTATTTGACCAGAAGAGCCGCCGCATCCTCAGCGCCAAGAAAGGGCGGGCGCTCGCAACTTGTTCGCATTTCGACAAATTGACGGGTTTCACCAGCCTTCAAAATTCCTGTCATCACATCAACGACGTGCGTTGCCATCTCCATGATACAGCGATGCGGCCTTGCCTGCTGGATTGCCACCGCCATATCTGCCAGTCCCGCGCACCGGTAGTTTGCGCGGTTAATATCGCCATCTGGTGAATTTGCTTTACCAAACGGATGATGATCCGAGTGGATTTCGCGCACCTCGCCGTCTTTGTCCGCAAGCTCAACAACGCCGCCAAAGAAATTCGGATCCGGCACATAAAGCGATCCCTCGCTGCCATAAAGCTCCATCTCTTTATGACGATGCGCTTTCACATCCCAACTCGCCCCCAGCGTGACAATGGCACCGTTGGTAAACTCCAGGACCGCGTGAATCGTCGTTGGCGTAGAGACCGGAACCTGCTCGCCATTGCGCGGGCCGTTGCCAATGGTACGCGCGGCAAACGCCGTGCCAGTGATTGCGGTAACGGCGCGAACCGGGCCGATCATCTGCACCAAATTAGTGATGTAATAGGGGCCAAGATCCAGAATAGGACCGCCGCCCGGACGGAAGAAGAAATCAGGATTCGGATGCCAGCTTTCCATTCCCTGCGACATCACATGGCATGTCCCGCCAACAATCCGGCCAACCGCACCGGCATCAATCGTCTCACGCGCCGCCTGATGCGCACCGCCCATAAATGTGTCGGGAGCCGCGCCAACGCGCACCCCCTTGCTGGCCGCAACTTCAGCCAGCGCCTCTGCTTCTTCAAGGTGCAGCACAAACGGCTTTTCACTGTAGACATGCTTGCCGGATTCCAGCACCCGCTTAGACACCTCAAAATGAGCTTCGGGGACGGTTAGATTGACGACAATATCAACATCATCAGCGGCCATCATTTCATCTACCCTCAGCGCGCGGAGGCCAAACTCGGATGCGCGCGCCGAAGCGGCTTCGCTGTTTACATCGGCGACCGCACGCAACTCCAACCCCTCGAATAGCGGTGCCAGCTTTAGATAGGCGCCCGAGATATTGCCGCAACCAATCAGCCCAATTCCTAATTTTTTCATTGTCAAAATACCTCTGTAAAAACTACATAACTAGAAAGAAGAGGCAGTGGCAAACGACCGCTCGGCAAAGCGGATTGCATCAGACGGATTGTCATGTTCCAACACCATCAGTTCAATGCCAGCGGCGTGCATCGCCGGCACGATTTTTTGCCAGTCCATAACGCCGTGCCCAACATCTGCCCAGCCATCTTCATCCTCACATTCTCCTTGCGGCGCGCAATCTTTGACATGAGCGGCAAGCAGCCTTCCTGAATATTTCTCCAGCCATGCGGCTGGGTCTTGGCCGGCGACATGAACCCATGCAAGGTCCAACTCCAGACCAATATAGTCCGATGCTTCCATGATTGCCTCAATCGGCATCCGGCCATTATCGGCAGTAGTAAATTCAAAATCATGGTTGTGCCATCCGAATTTCAGCCCGGCATCAAGCACCGGCTTTGCGGCCTCGGCAAGGGTAGCGCCAAAGGCCTCCCATCCGGCAAAATCCGCAGGCCGATCTTCCGGGCTTAAAAACGGAACGATCAACGCATCCATGCCAAAAATATTGGCCATCGAAATCATGCTTTGCGGATCATTTTTCAGCACCGCAAAATCAACATGCCCGGTGCTCATCCGCAGACCGTGCTGGTCAAGGTTGGCGCGCATCACCTCTGGATTCTGGTACAGCCCACCAAAGCCTTCAACCTCTTTAAAACCAATCGACGCCAGTTCAGGCAGGATGCTTTCCAGTTCAAAATTTCGGGCGGAATAAAGCTGATATGAAAGTGATGTCATGGAATTCCTCATAAAACTGACGAAAATTGCGGGGTCAATATCACTCAAACCCAATGCGCACACAACACTGAAAATGACGAAGGGACATGAATGCTGGAAAGTTCGAGAAAATCAGCAGGTTGGCATCAGCCAAAACCCTAATATCGGCAAGAGGGATCCCACCGGCAGCCGCGTCACTTTTGGCGGTGGTGATAGTATGGTATCATCGAGGGACCGAAATTTCCGGCAAAGTGGCAAGAGGCAGAATAAAATGGGGCATGGATTTACGCGCTATGCGTTATATTTTCTGGCCGCTGAGGATAGCCCGGTACAAATCTTTGGCGACGCGTGGCTTGGCTGGAGTGTGACCCGCGGCAAAGCGCTTCCGCACCCCCAAATTAGCGGTCTGCCGATGCCGCCTGATCAGATCACCGCCACGCCGCGCAAATACGGTTTTCATGGCACCCTCAAACCCCCTTTTCGTCTTGCCGCCAATACCAGCGAGGACGATCTCGTGGATCATGCGCGTTTGGTTGTTGCTGCCATTCCGCAGTTTGTTATTCCGGCCTTGCAGATTGCTTTTATGGGTCAGTTTTTAGCGCTAGTGCTCCGGGATAGCTGCGCTGCGCACCCAAAGCTTGCCAGCCTTGCCAGCACTCTCGTGGAAAAGCTGGACCATTTTCGCGCGCCGCTGAGTGAGGACGAGCTACGCCATCGCCGGAGCACAAAGCTAACCGCTGGGCAGGATGCGTTGCTTGCTCGGTGGGGATATCCTTATGTGATGGATGAATTTCGGTTTCACATGACGCTGACCGGCCGCCTAAATCCAGCTGACCAGCGGGAGGTGTACTCCGCGCTTCAAACGCATATCGGGCATCTTATCGGGCAGCCGGTTAGGGTCAGCGATATAGGCCTAGTCGGCGAGGCTCCGGACGGACAGTTCCATCTGATAAGCCGCCTAGCAATGGCCCCTGTGAGCGACGGATAAAGGTGCGCCCTAACGTTTAATTGGTGTTGTCAGGCAAACTTGCCGTCGCTTTGGTTGCCCTTAATTTTTCTAGATGACACCACAAAACACCTTCAAATATTTCAAGATTTTGCCAAAAATCATCCGCTTGACGGTTATGCATTACATGGCATTTAGACAAAGTTTCCGTCAAAATAAACGGTGAAAGATTTTACTTTTGGCGCGCCGTTGATCATTAAGGGGAAGTTCTTGAATGCTTTGTTACAAAACGATGCAACAAGGCTGCAGCGAAAAAGTTCTTCATAGAAATAATGCCAAAGCCTGAATCTCCAAAGATTATCGCGACTGACAAGTTGCCATCCTACGGCGCGGCTTTTCGTGAGGTTGGAAATTCAGACTGTAGATAGGCAAAATGGGTCATTGCGAAACATCCATCTGCTTCGCCAATGACTGATTTATCAGATCAATGATATTTTCAATATCATCAAAGGATGACATCTGCAGTTCAACGTCACCATTACCCCATGTGCCAAGATTGCTGACATCTTTGCATATTTCGTGTGGATCATTGATCTGGGAAAATTTCATATTTAAGTAAAGAGTTAATCGGTCAATTTTTGGAACAATGTCGACAAAATTTGTCCGATATTTGAAGGCCACATAGCGTTTCAAAAACTCCATCTGGACATCATTATCAAGCGCGAGAATACGCGTTTGCAATTGATCAAACAGATCTTTGCTCACCCCCCCTAACAACTTGGGATGATCTTCAATCGCGTAGCTCGATGCTCGTGTATTATTTTCGTAATATTTGCCTAAATACTCCTCATCTATTTTTGGCATAGACCAAACTTTGAGCGCTTTTTTTGCCAATTCAGCCAATCGCCCCAATAATGCTTCTTCATCAAACCGATCGAGTTGCGCCAAATACCGATTCAACTTAATCGGACTATCTTTGAATCCATTTTCCATATCACGTTTTTCGGCAAATGATCGGTCGCCATATTCTGAATTATAGCCTGTAAGTGTCAGATTCCCCATTCGATGCAAATGTTCATTTTTTATCGCTTGCCAATTCTCACCTAGTTCTTTTTTCCAGGCCGAAGAAACATCACCGTTTTGCGGAATGATATGTTCAATGGTGTAATCATCAACATTGACCCGTTCTCTCCTGTTGAAATTTTCAAACCGGTCTAGCCAGTATTTTTGAATTGGTTTGTTATAAACTTCATATTGCTGAATGGCGTGCTCAAACTCCGCGTCATTAGGAAACCTATTTTCACGAGTCATCGCCAGAAAATGCGCCTTGATCGAGTTCAGATAATCTGCCTTTCTCAACGCATTTGCAAAGGCGGCAAATGTCTTGTTATGTGCCCTTGCTGTTGTACACACCGTCCGACGAAAAATATAGGATTCAACTAAATATACGGCCTCGGCAAAGTCATTGAGGTTTAATAATTCCGTATCATAATCGTGATAGAGCTGGAGCAGGAAGGGATAGGCCACATCAACCTTTAGTCCAGCAAGGTCTTGAAAGGCACGACTTAGTTTTAAGTTTTCCTCAGTCCCCAGAACCATTGCGCAAAAATAGCTCGCGAAATGACGAATGTCGCCCACTAGCGCTTCGACACCTTCTTCTACCACATCGTCGGTCAGACTGTATTTTTTGAACGCCTCATAGACGGCTTTCTTGTTCGGAATGCTGCCTGTTTTCAAAGTCAGATAATCACGCATAAATGCGTCAAAGTCCTTTATATCGCCGGCATCCCTAAACATCTGCTCCATCGGATACCAGTAAACTTCATACAAACGCTGCTGAAGATTGCTCTCTAGCACCATCAGCACATAATTGCGGATCAAGTCTGACTGACTAAGTTCAAGCCCCTTTGAATTCATGCTTTCGAAAATGACTTGGGGATTATCCTGATCCCGGGTCAACGACACATCGACAATCGAAAGTTTTTTCAGGCCATGACATAAAGCCGTAAAGTCATACTGCTGACTTGCTACACGCTTGAACAGAAAACGGTAATTTTGTGTAATTCGATAAGAGGCGTCTTGCGGTTCCGGCTCACCGTTAACAAGGGCACTTAAAGTTGCTTTGTCTGTTTTAGACCGGATTAACCGATTTCTCTTTTCGCCCTTCTCTAGCGGATCAACAAGATAACGGTGCCTAATCTTCTCAGCAGAAAAGTCGTCAACAGGTTCATCATTTCCCACAATTTCGGCAAGTGCTGCCAAAATCAGGGTGAGTGTTGTTAAGCGTTGTTGACCATCGATCAAAAGCAACGATGATTTGTTTGTCACTTGCGACTGGGCTGCCTCAACATAAACCACCGAGCCAACAAAATGTTCGGTGACATTATCGTTAGAACCTGCATGTAAAATATCTTTCCAGAGCTGGTCACACTCCTTTTCACTCCATGAATAGGTGCGTTGATAAATTGGCACTTCCAACTGAGATGAGCTCTGCAGAAAATTCAAAAATCTTGCTTCTCTTGCCTTCATAATTGCCCTCCCTTCGGCTTCATGAAGTCAAACCTAGTCATAGGTCTGCCCCTTACAGGCGTCATAGGCCTCCTGCTTCTCTTCGGGTTTTATGAGTAATGCCCATAACGCGCCTGGCTTGAGGTCGCTATCAACGTGGCCAAGGTCCTTGCGCACCGTTCTCAGAAACCTCTTTCCTTGCCTAATATTGTCAGATGAATCCCCTCCATCTGGCGATATTGCCATTTTCTCCCATTGTTTAATGAGATTAGGCGAACCCCATACCAACATTGTTGGAATCACACGTTTGACCAGTTTCGGCTCGACGCTGACGCCGCTAGTCGGGTAGCTCGCTTCACCGGATATGGTGGTATTAGTTATCATTCGAGATGACCCTCCAAAGTCCCTTCAGACCAACGAGAAAATCACCCCAGAAATCAAACTATCGGGAAACACATCACAATGTGATCTTCGTGAACGATAGACATGCGCTACCGTCAATATATTGATATATTACTCTGCATTGTTATTGATTTCATACCGGAGCAAATATGCCCCAACGTGCCTTACCCAACGCCGTGGGTTCTTGAACAAATGCATCCTATGCGATTCTACAAGATGGTC
>JAACDV010000024.1 GCA_009936825.1 Bacteroidota bacterium
AATATCCCCATCCAGCCAAACGGCCCGGCCCGCGAAATCAGCAGATAGATCACCAGCCCGATGACCACTGGCGGCATTCCAAGAAAGGTGTTGGTGACGACTATGACCGCCGTGCGCCCCGGAAACTGATACGCGGCAAGCAGCGCCCCCATTGGCAGACCGATTACCATCGAAGTGGCAACAGCGGTCAAACTGACCATCAGGGACAGGCCAATAATGGCGATCAATTCGCCTTCCAGTGCAATCATCAGCGAAAGCGCGTTTTGAAAGGGGGTCCAGATTTCCATTATGGCAATGTGCCGCTGATCATCAAAAAATGCATCTCATTTTTGGCTATTGCCGGATGAAAGAGTCGCCCGGCGGCGGCATTGCCCGGTCATTGCCCGGTCATTGCCCGGTCATTGCCCGGTCATTGCCCCCCGTTTCACTGAAATGAAAACCGCACTGATCCAGCGGTAAATCACATCAGATAACGTCAGATATTCATCCGGTAACGTCAGATATTCGTGTCGGTAAGCGCAGCGGCTCTGGCTCTGGCTACCATCTGGTTGATTTCTGTTGCCAGTTTTGGCGTCTCGGCGGGGTGCAGAAATTCGCCTATTTCGGCTGTGTTGCCATGCGAGCGCACGATAATGCGCTGTTTATACCGCGCCCTGATTTCGGGCTCGTCCTTCGGCGTTAATTCAACCTTAACCCACGCCGTTGGCAGGCTGGTATAGTGGCGTTCACCGGCGGGTGAAATATTTTCGATTGTCAATTGCTGCGGCGTTGCGGTCAGGTTCTGGTGCTGTTTGGCAGCGCGGTAATTTAATTTGAACGCTGCCCAGACAACGAGAATCTCAAGCCCCAGGAATCCGATAACAGGCCAGGCGCCAAGCAGGAAAAACCCCAATCCAATGCAAAAAGCCAACGAGCCTAGCGCCAGCATGACCAGCCCGAACCCTTTTGGTGATAGTGATCTGTGCGGCCAGATAGTCATGGTCTCGCGGTGTGATGGAAAGGCTTTGGCCATGCGGGGCGTCCATAAAATCTACAAAAACTACTTAAAATCTATAAAGGCTACTTAACTTCTATAAAAACTACTTAGATTCTATTCGGGGCACCTTGCCGTGCCGTTGCCGTGCCGTTATGGAAACGAACTTTTATGGAAACGAACTTTTATGAAAACGAACTTTTATAGAAACGACCCTCTATAGAAACGAGCATAATCAGAGACGATACCTAGCCATAGACGCGCGATCACGGTCAATCAGAAAACTGGACAGAGCCGCAAATCGCGGCACTTTGGCGCACGACATCGCAAAATTTGATTGATTTATCCGTGTATCTAACTTGCCAGAAGCCCGTCGTCACCTCTATTATCGCGTCGTCGAAAGGTGGGGATTATGCCGGTTACTGCATTGGGATACATGGGCGTTCGCTCGCCCGCTCTTGAAGGGTGGTCGGATTATGCCGGCCGTCTTCTGGGTATGGAGCTTGTCGATAAGGGCGGCAAAACCCTTGCCTTTAGAATGGATGACTGGCGCCAGCGCCTGATCATTATGGACGAGGCTGGTGATGAGTTTGCCTATATGGGATGGCAAGTGTCCAGTGCTGCTGACCTCGATTATTTTGGGGCGCGAATTGAGGTAGCCGGAATCAAGGTCACCGAAGCGAACCGCGCCCTGTGTGACCAGCGTTTTGTCGAGCGGATGATTTATTGTAATGATCCGGACGGCAACCGGGTTGAGTTGTTTTCATCCCCGGTCATGGCGCGTGATCCGTTCACTCCCGGACGCCCCATCGAGGGGTTTCTGACCGGCCCTTACGGGATGGGGCATGCGGTTTTGCACGTGATGGATGTTGAGCCTGTCGTACCGTTCTATCGTGATTTGCTGGGCTTTTCTGTTAGTGATTATGGGCTGTCCCCTTACGGAATGTATTTTTTCCATGTGAATGGACGCCACCACAGCTTTGCCATGATTGGCACCGGGCGGCGCGGCCTGCATCATTTTATGGTCGAATATCAAAATCTGGATGATGTTGGTCAGGGCTATGATCTGGCACAAATGGAAGAGGACCGCGTTGCCTATACGCTGGGCCGTCATACGAATGATTATATGACATCGTTTTACGCAAAAACGCCGTCCGATTTTTTCATTGAGAGCGGGTGGGGTGGGCGCGTTATTGATGTTGATACATGGCAGCCGCATGAAACGCATGTCGGGCCTAGTTTCTGGGGGCATGAACGTGTGCATCTTCCAGATGAACAACGCCGCGTTATGCGTGAAATGCGCCTTAAGGCTGCGGCCGATGGCAAGAGAACTCCGAATTTGATTGATTGTCCGTGGCTTTATGACCAGTTAGGCCGCTAGGCTAATCAGTGTTTTTGTGACTAGAATTTCAAAGGGTATTATGGCGTACGCAAATCAGACTTCTGCAAAAACTGATCACGATATTATCATTGTTGGTCTTGGCCCAACCGGGGCGACTCTTGCCAATATTCTTGGAGGGTATGGCCTTGATGTTCTTGTTCTGGAGCGCGAAGCGTCAGTTTATCCTTTACCGCGCGCCGTTCATTTTGATGATGAAGCTTTACGTGTTTTTCAGTCAATCGGACTAGCCGAAAAAATCGAATCAAAAGCCCGGGTTAATTTGGGAACGCGCTTTGTTGATAAGGATCAGAACCTTGTTCTGGACTGGCCGCGCCCCCAGCAAATTGGTCCGCTGGGATGGTACCCCAGCTATCGGTTTCATCAGCCTGATCTGGAAAATGATCTGAATGACGGTCTTGCCGCGCACCCCTCGGTCTCGGTAAAGCGCGATACAGAAGTAACCAAGGTCCAGAACCGCGGTGATCACGCCGCCGTTAATTTTGTTCATAATGGCACCAAGGACAGCGCAACCGCGGCCTATGTCGTTGGAACTGATGGGGCTAGATCTGTTGTTCGCGCGGCAATTGATTGTGACTGGGAAGATCTTGGCTTTCAGGAACGCTGGTTGGTCATTGATGTGCTGCTAAAACGTGAGTGCGCGCACCTTGGCAACTTCACAATTCAGACGTGTGATATTGATCGCCCGACAACTTATGTCAGGTGTCCGGGGGATCGCCGTCGTTGGGAAATCAGCCTAAAGGCGCATGAGAGCGATGCGATGGCGATTGAGGATGATTTTATCTGGCCAAAATTGCGTCCCGGCATTACCGGTGAAGACGGTACGATAGAGCGGCGCGCGGTTTATAATTTTGAATCCAAACTGGCAGGCAACTGGCGCCGTGAGCGTTGTTTTATCGCTGGCGATGCGGCGCATTTGATGCCTCCATTTCTAGGCCAAGGCATGTGTGCCGGTATCAGGGATGCCGCAAACCTAGGCTGGAAGCTGGCAGCGGTGATGCTGTGGGGCGCTCCTGATGCGCTTTTGGATAGTTATGAAAGCGAGAGCCGCCCGCATACGCGCACCTATATCGAAACTGCGGTTAATGTCGGCAAAATGATGAATAGCGCTGAAACTGCGGAAACGCTAACGCATGCCATTCGCCCCGATGGGGGGGCGCATATGAATTCGATCAATCGCGGGCTTGGCCCGGGGTTGGTTCCAGCAAATGCGTCGCGCGTGGGTGAGAGGATGCCGCAACCGGGTCTTGCTGACGGAACGCGCCTAAGCGATGCCATGCAGGGGCGTTTCGCGGTGATTGCGCCGGATGATCTAATTGCCAGCGCTGCGGACAAGATGCCGGATGAAACTGTGGCAGTGGCGATTTCAGCTGACAGCAATCCCGAGCTGGCGGCGATGTTGGCCGAGATGGACGCGGCCGGGCTGGTGCTTCGACCTGATTTTTACAGCTATGGTATGCTGTCTTCGGATAATTCTGCCAATCTGCCTGACCTGTTGCCTGATCTGTTTGCTGACCTGCTGGCAGAACTTGGCGCCCATGTCACCGCTGCCTGATTCCGTCCGCTGCCCTAGATATCGGTGATGTTTTTGGGAAACCCGTTCATCGGGGCTGGAACGCCGTCTTGGTCCGGCTGCATTGGCTCTACCGCGATCACCGCGCTCATCGGCAAATCACCGTAGAGATGCGGGAACAGATCGCCGCCGCGTGATGCCTCCCATTTGATCTCCAGCGTTGCTGTATCCACCGCGACCAGCACTAGATTTTCGGTATGTTTGAAATGTAGTCGTGCGGTGTCGCTGGCCTGCGCGGCGGTGGAGAAATGAATATAGCCGTCGACAAGGTCAATGCCAGCACCGCAAAATTTACCGGCAGTCTCGGCATCCCTCCAGATATCGGCCTCACAGATTTTATAGATCAGGCTCATATTTGCTCCCATCCTTGGATGAATTTTGCTACCGCCTTGCAGCGTTCCTGCATCTGGGTATCCTCCATCGGCTCGGGCGTGCCGCGCCCCCAGATAGGATCAGGCCAGTGCTGGTCGCCCAAATGGCGGGCCACAATATGAAGATGCAGCTGCGAGACGACATTGCCAATCACCGCGGTATTGATCTTATCAGCCTTCGCCTCTGATTTCAGCCATTCCCCAAGATCACCAGCAAGGCGGAAAAGCGCGGTTGCCAATTCGGGAGGAAGATCGTTTATTTCGCTGATATCCGGCATCGCTGGCACCAGCATCAGCCAATAATAACGCGCATCCTTCACCACCCTGATTTCAATACCGGCTATTGTGCTGGCAAGTTCGGTTGCGGCGTCAAGACGGGGATCGAGCATAAAAATCATTCCGGTCTCCTATAATTTCGGCCAGTCCAATTCCACGCTTCCAGCGGATTAAAATGGCATTGGATGCGCTTTATACGCGGCGGCTATTTCATCCAAGATTGCCTGATCCAGCGTCACATCGGATGCGCCCAAAACAGTTTTGAGCTGCTCCGTTGATGTGGCTCCGATGATTGCGGATGTCATGAACGGGCGGGTCAATGTCCATGCAATCGCCATCTGCACCGGATTAATTCGATGCCGCTCGGCAATGTCCAGATAGGCATCTACTGCTGGCCACAGACGGTCCGTTACGCGCCCGCCAAGATCGCCGATAATGCTTTTGCGGGATCCTGCCGGCGTAACGCTGCCGCCGGAATATTTACCACTGAGCAACCCGCAGGCCAGCGGTGAGTAGGCCAGCAACCCAACTTTTTCATTGTGGCATAGTTCAGCCAGATCAGTGTCAAACATTCGGCATAAAAGACTATATTCATTCTGGATTGATACGACCCGCGGCAGGCTCATATCCTCGGCCAGGCGCAGCCATTGCGCACTCCCCCAGCAGCTCTCATTCGACAGCCCGAAATGCCGTATTTTACCGGCGATACGAAAGCCCTCCAAACATTCCAGAACCGCGGCCATATGATCCAGCGTTTCGGCCTTATTCTGATGGCTTGCATCGAAATTCCAGCTTTGGCGGAAACTATAGGACCCGCGATTGGGCGAGTGAAGCTGATAAAGATCGATATAATCGGTTTGCAGGGCGCGAAGCGAGGTCTCTACCGCGATGTTTAAGGTTTTTGGTGAAATCGGTGCGCCGCTACGAACAGTGGCAGAGCCTTCACCGACTATTTTTGTCGCCAGAATAACCTCGCTGCGACGCCCGCTTGCGTTATTCCATGCGCCGATAATGCGTTCAGTTTCGCCTTGTGTTTCTTTTGATAGCGGGTTGGTTGGATACATTTCGGCGGTGTCAATGAAATTCACCCCATGATCCAGCGCCATGTCGATTTGGGCGTGGCTTTCGGACGGGGTGTTTTGCGTTCCCCAAGTCATCGATCCAAGGCAAAGAGAGCTGACCTCAATATCGGTATTTCCAAGCTTATTACGGATCATGACTGGTCCTTTTTAATCCCCAAATTGAGGTTCATGGTATCGCGAAAAGGTAAATTTGCTATGCTGGTGATACTGATCTTCAGGACGAAGTTCAATCGATGGAAACGCGGGGTGAGCAGGGGCATTCGGCCACATTTGTGGCTCCAGACACACCCCAGCAAATGCCCTGTCTGCCGCCCCCGATAGTCCGGCAATAGGCGCATCAAGCTTATGAGCTGTATATAGCTGCAAGCCCGGCTCGGTGGTGGTGATATCCATCGCAATTCCCGAAAAAGGTGAGGATAGCCGCGCTATTTTTGTAGGGATACGCCGCTGCTCAGCCAGACAGAAATTAGTGTCAAAGCTGTCCTTGATAGCGCGGTGCTGGCGAAAATCAAAAGCACTGCCAGCCAACGCAACAATCTCGCCGGTGGCAAAATCATCAGTATCGGCGGGAAGGTAAAAATCTGCATCAATGGAAAGCTCATGCGTGCGGATATCACGGCGGTCATCAAGGCAGAAATAGCTGTGATGGCCAAGATTGACCAAAGTGGGCGCATCGGTCTTGGCACCAAGATCAACGGCAAAGGCGCAATCCTCGGTAATGCTATAGCGGCAGGTGACCGTCAAATTGCCCGGAAATCCCATACTGCCATCCGGATCATCAAGTATCAGTTCGACGAAATCATCGCCGTAATCACCAAGCTGCCAATTTCGCCAGCCAAAACCCATCGCGCCACCATGCAACGTGTGTTTCGTCAGATGGTTCGTATCGAAATGATACTGCGTTCCGTCAATGGTGGCCTTGGCCCCGGCAATCCGGTTGATCACCCGCCCGGCAATTGCCCCGTGATGCGCTGCATAATCGCCGTAATGTTCAAATTCACGAAACCCCAGAACCAGCGGGTGATCATGCCCGTCAAGGCGCAAATCTGCCAAGGTTGCGCCCCATGTCAGGATTTTTGCGCGCAGTCCGCCCCGTTTAATCTCGATGGCAAGAACTTCACTTTGATCGCCGCCACCCCGACCTCTGGCACCGTCAACGGGGGAATGAGACTTGTTCAAAAATTTACCAAATTGCGAAATCATGATGCTGAAAATTGCTTTTAGAGAAAATAAGGATGGCGATGTATGTTGAAACCGGACCCTAGTCACTATATACGAAATTGTAATAAGTTAGAATTGTCTGTTTCCCCTAGCTCCAGCTGTTCCTGTTTTTGGTGTTTTAGGGTTGCAGTCGCAAACTCTGGGCAGGGTCTATGCGCATTGCTGTTATTGGGTCGGGAATTTCCGGCCTTGGATCTGCATATCTTCTAAATCAACAAGCTGATGTGCATCTTTTTGAATGTGATAGCCGTATTGGCGGTCATAGCCATACTGTTGACGCTGATTTTAACGGGGTTAAAGTTCCCGTCGATACGGGGTTCATCGTCTATAATCCCCTTAATTATCCAAATTTGATGGCGCTGTTTGATCGTCTCAACGTTACGTGGATCAATACTGATATGAGTTTTGCTGTGTCCTTGCGGGACGGCGGATGTGAGTATGAAGGATCATTGCGCGGATTGGTTGCGCAGCCCGGAAATCTTCTCCGGCCTCGCTACTGGGCGATGCTGGCAGACTTGGTCAGGTTTTATCGCACCGGATATAAGAACGCCTTTGCCGGTCCGGCAGGTGAATCCCTTAACGAGTTTCTGCTGCGTGAAGGCTATGGTGAGGCATTTGTGCAGGATCATTTGCTGCCGATGGGGGCATCTATCTGGTCGTGCAGCGCCGCGATGATGCGCGATTATCCGGTTCGCTCGTTGCTGCAATTTCTGGAAAATCACCAGCTTTTGAATTTTATCGAACGCCCGGTCTGGCGCACCGTAAAAGGCGGCTCGCGCGAATATGTGAACCGGATTGCTGGTACGCTGGGCGGAATTAAGGGCGGCCAAATTCATCTAAACACCCAAATCACCGGTTTGCGACGGGATCAGGGCGGGGTCATCCTGTCTATCGCAGGTGAGGGGGATGTGTGGTTTGACAAGGTTGTGCTTGCGGCGCATGCCGATCAGTCACTGGCGCTAATCAGCGACGCAAGCCAGCAGGAACGCAGCATCCTTGCAGATTTCCGTTTTCAGCCCAATCGCGCAGTGTTGCATTCGGACCCGGCGCTGATGCCAAATCGCCGTGCCGCTTGGGGGGCATGGAACTATATTGGCGCGAAAGATTCTATTGGCGTCAAAGATTCTGGGGGCGGGGCCTTGTGCCTGACCTATTGGATGAACCGGTTGCAATCGATTGATCAGGCCTATCCGCTGTTTGAGACGCTAAACCCCCATTTTGAACCTGATCCGGCGTTGGTTCATGGCAGCTACAGCTATGATCACCCTGTTTTTGATGAAAAAGCAGTTGCGGCGGAGCACCGTCTTCGCCAAATTCAAGGGGTAGGCAATCTGTTTTACGCAGGCGCATGGACCGGACACGGATTTCATGAGGATGGCCTGAAATCTGCTATTGCCGTAGCGCGAACGCTTGGCGTTGAAATTCCGTGGGAGACGACAATCCAGCCTTACAGTCAAATTGAGGGCAATGCGCTGCAAAATGACACCCGCGAGATTGCCTGATGCCAGGATGCCAGTTGGTGCGATCAACGATCAATCACACGCGCCACGGCACGCCGTCACATTTTTTGTCACGCAAGGGGCTATCTCTGTGGGTTGATCTTGACGATCTGCAGGGTGCCGACCGTCAATCGGCGCTGCTGTCGGTGGACAGGTTCAACTTGCTGTCCCTGTCTCAACGCGATTATGGGCCCAATTTCAAAAAAAAGGGCCAATCTCGCACCCCCCAATCTCGCACCCCCCTAATCCAGCTTGCTGATTATGCCCGTAGCATGGCGCGTGAATGCTGCCCCGAAATTGATCCGGCGATTGATATTGAGCATGTCTATTTGCTGACATTTCCGCGAATTTTGGGACTCGCTTTTAATCCGGTTTCCATTTTTGTACTACGCGACCGGTCTGGCGCGGATGTGATGTATATTTATGAGGTGCGGAATACTTTTGGCGACATGCATTCGTATATTGGCCGGGTTGAGGCCCCCGGTTTTGCTGGTGAAAAATCATCCAACTCCGAATTATCCGCTCCCCGAACATCTGGGGCGGGAAAGCGCCGCCGGAATGTCACTTTGCAGACGGATAAAATTTTTCATGTCTCGCCCTTTTTTCCGGTGGATGGGGAATACCGGTTGAAAATGCGTGCCGATGATTGCCAAGGCGGCGACATTCGGGTGTTGATGCGTTATACCAGCAAAGGTGTGCCAAGATTGACAGCAACATTGCGCGGGGCGTGCGAACCGCTTACAACTAAATCTATACTGAAGGCGCTGATCGCAACCGGCCAATGGCCATTGCGGCCACTGGTGTCCATTCATTTTGAGGCAGCGCGTCTCTGGTTAAAGCGGGTGCCCTTTTTCGGGCGTCCTTCCCCACCGGCGAAGTGGTCAAAAGCGCGTCATATAACCCGAGGTTAGCATAGGGTATGGGGTTAGAATTACGGTATGGGGTTAGGATTAGGGTATGAAGTTAGGATTAGGGTTTTATGACTGGATTTCTTGAACGCAAAAAATGCGACCTCTTACTGTCCATTTTCTCCAACCTGCAATTTGGCAGCTTAACGGTAACGCTTCCTAGCGGGGTTAGGCACGAGTTTAAGGGGCGGCAAAGCGGACCAGCAGCCGATTTGAACCTTCGTTCGATGAATGCAATCTCCCGGATTCTAAGCAATGGCAAGATGGGGTTTTGCGAGGCGGTGATGGATGGTGAGGCCGACAGTGTGTCAATGCCAACGCTGATTGAGCTTGCCGTGTTGCATGACCAGACCCTGTCAAAAGAAATGAGCGCCGGTTTCTGGCGCCGCATTGGCTTGCAGCTATATCATCGGTTGCGGCGCAACAGCAAAACGGGCGCTGCCAAAAACATCGCCTATCATTATGATCTTGGCAACGAATTCTATTCGGCGTGGCTGGATCAGACGATGACCTATTCATCAGCGGTTTTCGACAGCGATGAGGATGATCTTTCGACGGCGCAAATCAATAAATACCGCCATCTTGCTGACCTTGCAGATATTCAGCCGGGGGATCAGGTTCTGGAAATCGGCTGTGGATGGGGCGGTTTTGCCCGCTATGCAATCGAAGAGCGCGGCGCGCATGTGACCGGCATTACCATCTCGCAGGCGCAGCATGAATATACCCGAAAGCGGCTTGCTGATGCGGGGCTTTCCGAACGGGCTGATATTAAGCTGATTGATTATCGTGATCTTCGCGGCAGTTTCGATAAAATCGTGTCCATCGAGATGTTTGAGGCGGTGGGGCAGGCCTATTGGCAGACCTATTTCCAGTCAATCGCCGGTCTGTTGAAAAAAGGCGGAAGGGCCGCGGTTCAGTCAATCACCATTGAAGAGGATGCCTTTGAGGAATATCGCCGCGAGCCGGATTTCATCCAGCGCTATATTTTTCCGGGTGGCATGCTGCCGTCAATGCCGCGTCTGGATGAACCGGTTTCGGCGGCAGGCCTGCAACTGGTGACGGCGAACGGTTTCGGCCTGCATTATGCGCGAACCCTTGCCGAATGGCGCACCCGGTTTCGCGCGGCATGGCCGACATTGGCACGCGATAATTTCGACAGCCGTTTCCAGCGGATGTGGGAGTTGTATCTGTCCTATTGCGAGGGTGGTTTCAGAGCCGGCATGATTGACGTCAAACAAATGCTGTTCACGCATAAATAGTGTCATGCCTGATAGTCTGAAAATTCCCGATTTTAATCCAAAAGAGTATTTTGCGCAGAACCTTGCCGCTTACGGCGTTTTTGTGGATCGGTTCGGGGTCATCCGGCGGCAGTTCGAAGTGTCGGTTACCGGCACCCGCAGCGATACCGGTTTCATTCGGGATGAGCTGTGTTTATATGATGATGGCGAACGCGAAACACGCCAGTGGACCGTCACTGAAACCAGATCAGAGGCGGGCGATGGCGGCGGTGTGAAGCGGTTTTATCAGGGAAGCTGTCTTGATGTTGTTGGCATGGCGGCGGGGGTGTGTTCGCAAAATATGCTGCGCTGGCAGTACCGGTTCAGGCTGGCTATGTTTGGCCGCAAGGTCACAGTCAAATTTGATGATGTGATGGTCCTTCACGCTGGCGGGGTTATGGTCAACCGCGCGGTGGTCTCAAAATGGGGATTTCGGCTGGGCGAGGTGCTTCTTACTTTTCGTCCGTCTTAACCTTGAATTGGCGCAAAACAAGGCGCAACACGCCGCCGATAACCGGCAGCCGCGCCAGCAATTGACTGGCGCTGTCCCAATGGTCGAAATGCCTGCTGATTAACCCGTTCGGGCTGATATGAACCTCACTCATGCCCTCAAAATCAAGGCTGGTATATGGCCATCCGCTGATCTTTCCCGACATGCGCCACCGTAAATAGGCAATACCGGTATTGCTGGCCGAATAGGCAATGTCGCTTACCTCAAAGCGCGGCGCGTCCGAGACGGCGAACATATGGTCAAAAATCGCGCGAAATGCTGGTTTGCCGCGCACATCATTGAACGGGTCGACAAACCGGACATCATCTTCCAGCATATCAAGCAGGGTGTCGATGCTTGCAGGCGTCAGCGCGGCAAAGGCAGCAGCATAACGTGCAACAATCTCATTTCTATTATTAGCGGGTCTATTATTAGCGGGTTCATTAGCAGGTGCCATCACGGTTAGGGCCTCATTTTGGTGTCATCGGCTTTATGCCCGGTTTGGGCGGCAACCAGCCGAAAGAACATACGATCAGGCAGCCAGCGAAGCCAGCCAACCTTGCGGGTGAAGGATTTTGGGAAATGAATCAGGAATTTTGAACTTTTCAACCCGGCTAAAATTTCGTCTGCGGCGCGCTGGGCACTAATCATTCCGGGCATTTCATAATCATTCACCGCAGTTGATTCCGTCTCGACAAAGCCCGGACAAATGACCCGTACATCAATGCCGCGCGGTCCTAGATCAAAACGCAACGACTCGGCCAGCGAAATCAACGCCGCTTTGGTAGGTCCATACGCCGCTGCCTTGGGCAGGCCGCGCCAGCCTGCAACCGATGAGACAATGGCGATTTGCCCTCCCAGCTGCGAATCCGGGGACCTCATACAACGAATTAGGGCGGGCAGAGCGTTGACCACGCCCATATAATTCACCTCCATATGCTTGGCATAGATGGCAGGATCGATATCCATGCCGTCTTGCGGTACATATATTCCGGCATTTAAGATCGCCACATCGACAGGACCTTGTGCTTTGATGGCGTTTTCTATGGCGGTGTTTAAGGGTGTGGCATCGGACACATCACAAGCGGCAGTCCATAGATTTCCGGTTTTAGACTCGCTGGTACCGGCAAGTCCGATATCAGGCGCAAGCTTCTGCAAACGGTCTTCGCGCCTTGCAACCGCGCTGACATGATGGCCTTCGGCCAGCAGGCGTGTTGCCAGTGCGGCTCCGATGCCGGAACTTGCTCCGGTAATAAAATAATGCGACATGCCAAATCTCCCTTGCAGCAAAGGTAAGCATCGCCGGAGTGATTGTGAAGGCGTCTATTCTTGGGTAGATCGATTTGACGGGGAATTTAGCAGGCCGCAATTGACCTGCGGTTTGAGAGGGTTAGGATGCGAGACGGGTGATGTTCGAGAAAAATTGAGAGTATGTGGTATGTGGTCCGATAAGACCTCGGCGTTCTGGCAAGGGCAAATAAAGGCCCAATACGGCATTAAGGCGGCGCTGCGCCCTCTGGACGGAGAGTTCGATCTGAACATTGGCGTCTGGGTGGATGATAACTTCACCGCCGTGCTGAAAATCATGCGCCCCGATTGCCCCGTTGGGCTGGTGGAAATGCAAATTAAAGCCCTAGAGCAGATCGCCAAGGCACAGCCGGAGCTGCCGGTACCCCGCGTCTTGCCGCGGCTGGATGGTGCATTAATGGCCAGCATTGCCGATGATGCACAGGTATCACGCCTCCTCTGGATGGTGTCGGCCATGCCCGGAATGACGCTAGGGGCCATGCGCCCGCATAGTCTGGCGCTGATCACCCAGATCGGCACTGCGCTTGGCAGCATAGCCAAGGCCCTGAAAAAGTTCGATCACCCCCAGCTGTCCCGTGATTTCAAATGGCATCCGCTGCACCCTCATTGGGCGTTTGATGCGGTAGATAGTCTGGAAAATGACAAATTAAAATCAGTTATTTCAACATATTTTCATATATTTACAGATAAATGTGAACCTGTTTTATCAAGATTGAGTCCAACGGCGATTCACGGTGACGGTAATGATTATAACATTTTGGTGACGCCCTCTCAGGATGGCCCGCAGTTGACCGGAATAATTGATTTTGGCGATATGACATTGGCTCCGGCGGTTTGTGATTTGGCGACCGCGGCGGCCTATCTGGTGTTGTCTCAGGAGCGCCCGATTGCGTGTCTGACGGCGCTGGTTAATGGCTATTGTAGCGCAATGCCGCTTTCCCCCGATGAGGCCGAGCTGGTGTTTCCTTTATTGATGACGCGTCTTAGTGTCAGTCTGGTGAACAGCGCGGCGATGCAGCGCCAGCGCCCCGATGATCCCTATGTGACGATCAGCGAGGCCCCGGCGATTGCTTTTGTTGAAACCGCCAGTCATTGGAATATCGGCGAAATCGCTATGCGGATGCGGCTTGCTGCCGGTCATGAGATTACCGATGCTGCGCCGCGAATCCGGTCTTGGATTGCCGCTAACCGCACCGGGTTTGACCATGTCATGGGCGTTAATCTGACGGATGCGCCGATTTGCTCATGTGCGGTTGGCGATACAATCCTGCCGGAAAATCCAACATCGCTTCGCCAAGACGAGGCGATGAGGCTGGTGCCGCAAGCGATTGGCAGTGATGATATCTTCGTCGGACATTATCTGGAGCCGCGTCTGGTCTATACCGAAGATGCGTTTTTAACAGCGGCTAACGCGGTTGACGGGCGGCGCACGATGCATCTGGGCGTTGATTTGTTTGCGCCGGCGGGGCGCCGCGTGTTCGCCCCGCTGCCGGGTGTGGTTGTTGCGGCGGTGAACCGCGCCGATTATCTGGATTACGGCGGCGTGGTCATTCTGGCGCATAGCACCGATGCGCACGATCCCTTCTATACGCTTTACGGGCATGTTGATCCGGCCAGCATCGCCAATTTAACCGAGGGTGATGTGTTGGCACCGGGTCAGGCGTTTGCTGTTTTAGGAGATAGCAGCGTCAATGGCGGGTGGCAGCCGCATTTACATTTTCAACTCGCCATGCGGCTTCCCGATATAGATGCGGTGCCGGCGCATGACTGGCCCGGCGTTGCTGATCCGGATGATCTGACCTTGCACGCGGCGCTATATCCTAATCCAGCTGATTTGTTGGGAATACCGCCGGAAAAGCTGCTCTATTCAATCCAAGCAGCACAGGATTTACACACCGCGAGGACCGAGCGATTTGGGGCCAATCTAAAGCTATCCTACCGCCACCCGCTGCAACTTCTTCGCGGCTGGAAAAATTATCTTTACGATGAATACGGGCGCACCCATCTGGATGCATATAACAATGTGCCGCATGTTGGGCACGCTCATCCGCGCCTTAACGCCATCATTGAAAACCAGATCAGGCTGATCAACACCAACACCCGCTATCTTCATCCGGCGCAAATGGCGTTTGCCGATGCTTTGCGTTGGCGATTGCCGGAGCATCTGACGCATTGCTATTTTTTGACGTCAGGCTCTGAGGCGAACGAATTGGCGCTGCGTCTGGCGCGGGCCTATACCGGTGCGCGTGGAATGATTGTTCAGGACCATGGCTATCATGGCCATACCACTGGAACCATTGATATCAGCCCCTATAAATTTAATGGTCCGGGAGGCACCGGAAAACCTGACTGGGTTGAAATCACCAAAATTGCCGATCCCTATCGCGGCAGTTTTGGCTATGATGATCCAGAGGCAGGCGAGAAATACGCTGCCGATATCGACCGCGCTATTGCCCAACTTCAGGCGCGCGGGCAGGGGCTGTCAGGCTTTATCGCCGAGAGTTTCCCCAGCGTTGGCGGCCAGATTGAACCGCCATCCGGCTATCTGGCCGGGGTTTATGCGCGGATACGCGCCGCTGGCGGCCTTTGCATTGCTGATGAAGTTCAAACAGGCTTGGGGCGGCTTGGCGATGCTTATTGGGGGTTTGAGACGCAGCAGGCCAGCCCCGACATGGTCGTTCTAGGCAAGCCCGTTGGAAATGGACACCCCATAGGCGTGGTCATCACAACCGCCAAAATTGCCGCCGCCTTTGCCAATGGTATGGAGTTTTTCTCGACCTTTGGCGGTACCACGCTGGCCTGCCGGATTGGCGCTGAGGTTTTGCAGATTGTTGATGATGAAGGGTTGCAGGACAACGCATTGGCGATGGGGACAAAGCTGCTTGACGGGTTTCGTGATTTAGCGCACCGCTATCCGGTTATAGGGGATGTGCGCGGGCGCGGATTGTTCCTTGGTATTGAGCTGGTCCATGACAAGGAAACCCAGCAACCCGCCAGCGATCTGGCGGCCTATGTCAGCAATAGACTGCGCGAAAACCGTATCCTGATTGGCACCGACGGGCCGTTCGACAATGTTCTGAAAATCCGGCCACCGCTGACGATATCGGCAGATGACTGTGATCTGATCCTGGCAAAGCTAGACAAAATCCTGTTTGAAGCGCAATTATTAAATCAGTCGAAATAATATATTAGCGCCATAAATTTATCTGGTAATGGCTAGGTTTTGCGATTTCTAACCCAAGTTCATCTCATTCTAACCCAAGTTCATCTCATTCTATAAGGATCTGGTATGCCCGAACCGCGTCTGTCACTGCCGTTGATTTCCGCCGAACCTCTTTGTGTTTCTGTCACTAGGGGCACTGGTGAGGAAAGTTGTCATAATGTTGATGTGGCGGTTTGTGATGCCGATGGCGGGGTGCTGATCGGATTGGGGGATATTGAGCGCGGTGTCTTTCCCCGTTCGGCGATGAAGCCGCTTCAGGCCTTGGCGCTTGCTGAAAAATGGACCGAACTTGATCAACAGCAACGCCTCAGCCCCGCTGAATTTTCCCTGATCTGCGCCAGCCATAATGCCCAGAGTGAGCATGTTGAGGCGGTGCGCCATCTTCTCGGCAAATTTGGTTTGTCGCCTGATCTTCTGGCGTGCGGTGCGCATTGGTCGGGTGATCAGACAGTGATGATAGAACAGGTGCGCTCCTTCAAAACGCCGGAACGCATTCATAATAATTGCAGTGGCAAACATTCTGGAATGCTGATTCTGGCCAGTTTGATGGGCGTTGATCCTGAAGGCTATGCTGATTTGGCGCACCCTGTTCAGCAGCGCATTCTGGGGGCAGTTGAATTTATGGTTGGGGTTGATTTGACGCAGTTTCCGCACGGCGTTGATGGGTGCGGGGCTCCGGCTTTAAGTGGGCCGCTGGGTAATTGGGCGCGGGGATTTGCGATGTTCGCTGGCGGCGGCGCGCTGTCTGATACGCGTGCTGCTGCCTGTGCGCGGCTTCGTGACGGCGTCGCAGCCGCCCCGCTGATGATTGGAGGTGACCGGCGCATGTGCACCGCGCTAGCCGAAGGGTTTGGCGTAAAAATCACGGCAAAGGTCGGTGCGGAAGGTGTATATGCCGCCGCATTTCATGAATTTGGTTTGGGCGCTATGGTAAAGGCGCGTGATGGCAACAGCCGCGCCGCCGATGCGGCGATAGGCGCGGTCATTCATGCGCTGGGGTATGATCTACCACCGGTTGTGCGCCCCCACGCACTGCCGGAATTACACAATTGGGAAGGCGATCATATTGGCGAGGTCCGCGTTACCGGTGCGCTGGAAATTGCCAGCAATTGCTAGAAATTGCTAGATTTATGCCCTGATGGCGCCCTGATGGCGCCCTGATGACGCCCTGATAACATCCACGTGAAAGATTTACCAATTCCCGGCAGGCTATATTCTGGACTTATTTTGGCTTGGACAGGCGGGGGCGGCGTTGCTGGACCATTCGGGGACGTAATTGGTTGACACATCCCCCCAGAATCAGACCAAGATGATGCAGCTTTTAAGGTGGCTGTGGAGCAAAGCTCCATGCCTTAATGAGGGAATATGGTTCGGGTGAAAAATGACTGCCCAAAGCCATAGCCGTCCCCGCGACTGTATGTTGGTCGTCCGTCTTGATACCACTGAAACCAAGCAGGTTTTGGGAAGGTTGATTGGGCAATGACCACGAGCCAGGAGACCTGCCTTTACTAGCCAATTGCAACGGTCGGGGTGTGCCGTGTAGCGAGCCTTAAATGCGCCGCCTTTAGGACCGCCCCGACCAAAATCTGAGCCATTCTGGTTCATCACAAGTATTATGGGGGGGTCCCAATGACTAAACTTATTTCTCTAGCAGTCGTCCTGATTTTATCTTCGGCAAGCGCCGCGCTTGCTCATCATCCGCTTGGTGGAATGACGCCGCAGACGATAGCTGAAGGGTTGCTGTCAGGAATTGGGCATCCGGTGATAGGCTTTGATCATCTGGCATTTGTAATCGGCGTTGGCTTGCTGGCGGCATTCCATAAAAACCGCCTTCTGCTGCCAGCAATGTTTGTTTTTGGCACGATAGCTGGCACATTGCTGACGGTATCGATGGTGGTTTTGCCATTGGCGGAAATCGTGATTACGCTATCGGTTGTTGGTGTGGGTGCATTTGTCATGCGCGGCAAGGTATCTGATCTTCGCTGGTCTGGCGGTCTGGCGCTAGCTGCCGGTCTTTTCCATGGCGGGGCATATGGCGCTGCTGTTGTTGGCGGCGAGGCAAAGCCGATCATAGCGTATCTGGTAGGCTTTGCCGGAATTCAACTGGCCATTGCTTTTGGCGTAGCGATGATTACCAACCACATCTGGAAGGCGGTTGATGCAGGCGCGCTGCACCCGCGTCTTGCCGGTGCTATAATCGCGGGTGTTGGCGTTACCTATCTGGTGGAAAATGTCGAAGGCCTGATTTTCGCCGGCGTATAATTCCGGCCTAAAGTTTTGGCGCATAATTTTGGCGTATAATTCCGTATGGCAGGGGGGCAGGGCCTGATGGCGCTGCCCTTATAGTCATTTATCAGAAACTTATCTTAAAAAACTGAAAAGGCATATAAAAATGGCAACTCCGCGTATTCCTGCCACTGTCATTACCGGGTTTCTGGGTTCGGGCAAAACAACGCTGATCCGCAATATCATCATGCAAGCCAAAGGCAAGCGACTGGCGTTGATTATCAATGAATTCGGCGATATCGGGATGGATGGCGCGATGCTTGCGGATTGCGATGCAGATAGCTGCCGGGTGGATGATATCATCGAACTGGCGAACGGGTGCATCTGCTGCACCGTTGCCGATGATTTCCTGCCAAGCATCCAGCAGATTCTGGCGCAGGAACCGCGCCCCGATCATATCATTATTGAAACGTCTGGTTTGGCATTGCCGCAACCGCTGGTTCAGGCGTTCAACTGGCCGGATATCAAGGCGCAGATCATGCTGGATGGTGTGGTTACGCTGGTTGACGGACCGGCGCTGGCGGGGGGCGGGATTGCGCATGATCTGGATGCGTTGGAGGCCCAGCGCGCCGCTGATGAAGAATTGGATCATGACAGCCCTATTGACGAGCTATTCGCCGATCAGATTGGCGCGGCAAACCTTATCCTGCTCTCGAAGGCCGATTTGGTGGATGAGGGCGGTATGGCGCGCGCGCGCGGCATGCTTGAGGGCAAGCTTGACGCACCGACACCGATCATCGCGATTTCTGGCGGCGTTGCACCGATAGACGCCATTTTGGGACTGGATATGGAAGAACGGGCGCATTCGCGCTCGCACCATTCGCATCATCATGAAGACGGGCATCACCAAGACGGGCATGAACATGAACATGAGCATGAGCATGGGCATGAGCATGGGCATGATGAATTTGCTTCCTATGTGATTGCGCTTGGTGAGATTGGGGACACCGAGGCTTTTCAGGCAGAAATTGCGGCGATTGCCGGTAAATTCGGAATTTTGCGGGCTAAGGGCCGCCTTGTTGTGACGGGAAAAGCATTGCCCTATGTGGTGCAGGCGGTTGGCAGCCGCGTCGATGGGTATTTTGCCAGAATGGCGATGCAGGGCGGCGGCCAGATTGTGGTAATCGGGCTTGCTGGTTTGGATGCGGCTGCTATTGCAAATCAGCTTAGTGGAGCGTTGATTGACGCGCCGCAAGCGGCCTGAAGATCCCATCAAATGATCTTAAACAAATGATCTGGGATTGGCGCCGCGATGCATCTTCTTAAAATTGATGAAAGTGGCGCGCTCTATGATTCTGATGAAGCTGTTGATCTGGGTCAACCGCCCGGTGATATCGTTCTTCTCACCTCTGCGGATACCGAGGTCAGCTTGCTCTCTGCGGCCAGCGAACGTCTGCGCCTCGATTGCGCGAAACATCTCGAGATTAGGGTTGCCAATTATCTTAGTCTCACGCATCCGTTTTCTGTCGATCAATATATTGAAAAGACCATTTCCGGAGCAAAACTAGTCGTCGTGCGTCTTCTTGGCGGGTCTGCTTACTGGCAATATGGCACCCAGCAACTTGCCGAGCTTGCCGCTTCGCTCAAGGCCGGCGAGATTTCTGGTCAGACCATATCGGGCAAAATTCCGGTGATGTTTCTGTCAGGGGACGGCAAGCCCGATCCCGAGCTTGATTATCTTTCCAGTTTTGGTGCCGCAGATAATCACCGTCTTGCCGCCTATCTGGATGCTGGCGGTCTTGACAATGCTTACAGCTTTTTGCTGGCGCTGCGGGATTTGCTTGATGGTGGTGATCTTGCCCCGCCGCCCAGCCCGTTGCTTCGCGCCGGTATTTACTGGCCGCAGGACAGCAGCCACGCCGCATTGAACCCCAAAAATATTCCCGATCTTCGCGCGCTGGCGGATGAATGGCAGGACGGCGCGCCGATTGCGGCCATTGTGTTTTATCGTGCCTTGCTGCAGGCGGGTGATTTGGCCCCGATTGATGCCTTGATCACGGCTTGCCGCGATGCCGGGATGAACCCGCTGCCGTTGTTTACGGCGGGGTTAAAAGACCCGGATTCAGCGGCGATTATCAGCTCGCTGCTGACCGATGCCGGGGCTGATGTGATTTTGAACCTGACCAGCTTTGCGGTTTCCGATCCTGCTGGCGCCAATGGTGACGGCGATGATACGATGCCCGGGTTGAAATCAGCAGGGCCGTTTGGCGCGGTTGATGCCCCGGTTTTCCAGCTGGTTCTATCTGCCAGCCTTAGTGCTGACTGGCAGGGTTCTAGCGCGGGGTTAACGGCGCGTGATCTTGCGATGAATGTTGCGCTTCCTGAACTTGACGGGCGCATTTTAACGCGCGTAATCGGCTTTAAGCGGCCCTTGACGCGCCATGCGCTGACCCATGCGATGACCACTGGTTATGAGGCTTTGCCGGACCGTGCCGCCTTTACAGCTAGACTGGCGGCAGGCTGGGCGCAACTTCGGCGTATTCCGGCAGCGGAAAAACGCACGGCGCTGATCATGGCGAATTATCCGAACCGCGATGGCCGTCTGGCAAATGGTGTGGGGCTGGATACGCCGCAAAGCGTGTTTGCCGCGATGCAATCTCTTACAGCGGCGGGGTACAGACTTGAAAATCTGCCAGCAGACAGCGCCGAGCTGATTGCCCGTTTACGCGCTGGCCCCACCAATGCCGGATGGCAGGGGCGTGAATGTGATGCGATGTTAAACATCGACGATTATCAGGTGGAATTTGATAAATTGCCGCCAGAAACCCGCGATCTGATCTCGGCGCGTTGGGGTCTGGCTGAGCATGACCCGATGTGCGATGGTAAAAACCTGCATCTGCCACTGCGCCGTTTTGGCAATGTCATTGTCGCGGTGCAACCCGCGCGCGGCTATAATATTGATCCGAAATCCACATATCACTCGCCTGATTTGGTGCCGCCACATAATTATTTTGCGCTGTATTTCTGGTTACGCTCGCATTTTGGCGCGCATGCTGTGGTGCATTTTGGCAAGCATGGCAATCTGGAATGGCTTCCCGGAAAGGCGTTGGCGCTCAGCCCGTCGTGCTTTCCAGAAGCGGTACTGGGGCCAATGCCGCATCTCTACCCCTTTATTGTCAATGATCCGGGTGAGGGCGCGCAGGCCAAACGCCGGACCTCGGCAGTGATCCTAGATCACCTAACGCCGCCAATGACCCAAGCCGATAGCCATGGCGTAATGGCCGAGCTGGAAGCCCAGATGGATGAATATTTTGAAGCTGCCGGAATGGATAGAGCGCGTTCTGCGGCGCTGCTAAACGATATTCTGGAGACGGCTGAACGCGCCGGAATTACCAAAGATTGCGGCATTAATGACGATGATGATCCAGCAGAAAAATTGCTAAAGTTGGATAATTTCCTATGTGATATCAAGGAATTGCAAATTCGTGACGGGTTGCATGTTTTTGGTCATAGCCCCGCACCGAACCTTGCCAATGGTTTGCTGGCACAGATGCTGCGATCCCCGCGTGGGGACGGTAGCGGGGCCAACGCATCATTGCTGCGCGCGCTGGCAGCTGATCTGGGCCTTGATGGCGGCCCCCCTGACGCGAATGGTTTTGATCCGCTGACCGCCGAGCGTGCCTTGCCATGGGAAGGGCCGCGCCCGCCCGTACTTGTTAATATCTGCGATACGCGCTGGCGCAGCACCGGTGATACGGTCGAACGTCTTGATCGTCTGGCTGAGGCGCTGGTTGGCGGTCCAGGCCCATCTGCAAAAGTTTCCGGGGACGTTGCTGGCGAAGTGCCCGAACCGCCCGGACTATTATCCGCCGCCATTATCAATCATGCGCTGCCGATGATCCGAGCGCGCCTTGATGCTTGTGGGCCGCGTGAGAGTGAGGCGCTGCTTCGTGGACTTGAGGGAAAATTCATCCCGGCCGGGGCTTCGGGGGCGCCAACGCGGGGCCGGCCCGAGGTCTTGCCGACAGGACGTAATTTCTTTTCGATTGATTCGCGCGCGCTGCCCACTCCGGTGGCATGGCGGTTGGGCTGGGCGTCGGCTGAGGCGCTCATAGACCGGCATCTGATGGAACAGGGTAACTGGCCGCGCGCCGTGGTGTTGTCGGTCTGGGGCACGTCGAACATGCGCACCGGCGGGGATGATCTGGCGCAGGCGCTGGCTTTGATGGGGGTTCGTCCAGCATGGGACGCCAGTTCGAGGCGGGTGACAGGGTTTGAAATTATTCCGCTGGATGTGCTGGACCGGCCCCGCGTCGATGTTTGCCTTCGCGCCTCGGGGTTTTTTCGTGATGCCTTTCCCGCACAGATGACTTTGTTTGACCGCGCCGTGCGCGCCGTTGCGGCGCTGGATGAGCCCCAAGCCATGAACCCGCTTGCCGCAACAGCGCGTCAGGAGACGGCAAAATTAATCGCTGACGGACTTGAAACTGACCTTGCCAACCGCCAAAGTACCCTAAGAATTTTCAGCGCAAAACCAGGTGCTTATGGAGCAGGTCTTCAGGCATTGGTTGATGAAGGTATCTGGCAGGAACGATCAGATTTTGCCGAAGCATTTCTGGTCTGGTCATCCTACGCTTATGGCGAGCACAGCGCGGGTGAAGCGGCGCGCGGAGTGCTGGAAACGCGCCTTTCGGCCTCAGACGCCATTCTGCATAATCAGGATAATCGCGAGCATGATATTCTGGACAGCGACGATTATTATCAGTTCGCTGGCGGGCTGTCGGCGGCGGTGGCGCATTTGTCCGGGCGCGATGTTCCAGTCTATCATAATGATCACTCGCTTCCCGAACGCCCGGTAATTCGCACTCTGGCCGAAGAAATTGGCCGGGTTGTGCGGGGGCGTGCCAGTAATCCAAAATGGATCGCGGGCGCCATGCGGCACGGCTATAAGGGCGCGTTTGAAATGGCGGCGACGGTTGATTATCTGTTTGCCTTTCAAGCGACAACCCGCCAAGTGGCGGAACATCATTTCACCGCTCTTTATGAGGCTTATATTGAGAATAATGAGGTTCGTCATTTTCTTGAAGAGGTTAATGATGCGGCCTATCACGATATGCTGGCACGCTTTGATGAGGCCATCGCACGCGGCCTCTGGACACCAAGGCGCAACAGTGTGCAATCTGAATTGGGAGCGTTGCGGGATGAAGCCAGTAGGAAAAGCAACAATCAGTAAGGCCCAAAATTGCACGCGGCCAGAATTGCACGCGGCCAG
>JAACDV010000183.1 GCA_009936825.1 Bacteroidota bacterium
AACCGGCACCGGGTCGTCATGGCGCTGCTTTTGGCGCATCCGCAACTGATTTCTGGCATCTACGAGCAGTTACTGTTGATGGAGTCGGGGGATGCCGGGCTTGAAACATTAAAAAAAGCGGCGATTGATGCCCTAATTGGTGATCCTGACCTTGACGCGGAGGCGTTAAGCTATCATTTACAAGGATTGAACTTGTCCGAACATTTGGCAGCGCTGTCGGGGGATGAAATGAAAGCGCGACTAGGGTGTGAGCCGGCGGCATTAACCAGTGATGCTGCCAGTCGACAAATTGAAGAGTTATTAAGCCTTGTCAGTGGTAAATCAGGAGTTTTCTCAACCGCGACACAACCGCTGAAATGATCCTTTAGCAATAAATCCACGGCGCCTAAGAAACCTGCGAGATTTGTGGAACCTATTAAACTTGTGAAAATAGTGGAAACTGCGGAACCCACGGTAAACCTCTTCGCGGACGACCAAATAACAAGGACGACAGGCCCCCCTGCCGATACCTAAAAACTAATTGGCATGACAATCATCATGCCCAAAGGAATGATTGGCCCGACGTTATCGTTGGAGCAGACGCCTCATATCATGGAGACAGATAGACCTATGGCAGTAAAAGCGAATAAACAGGCAGAGCCAGAAGTCAATTCAACCGACGCAGCCGTCGAGCAGGCAAGCGCTGATACCACCCAGCAAACAGTCAAAACATTGTTAAAGCTTGGCAAGGAACGTGGCTTTGTAACGCATGATGAATTGAATGCGGCATTGCCAACCGAAGATTTCACCTCAGAGCAAATCGATGACGTAATGTCTACGCTCAGCGAGATGGGCGTATCGGTTGTTGATAATGCCGAAAGCGGTGAGGAGGGTGAAGAAGGCGAAGCCGAAGGGCGCGCCGCCGGTAACCTTTCGGACAGCGATGTTTCTGGCACTGATGATCCGGTTCGCATGTATCTGCGCGAGATGGGCAGCGTTGAGCTGTTATCACGTGAAGGCGAGATTTCTATCGCCAAGCGGATTGAGGCTGGCCGGGAGATGATGATTGGCGGGATTTGCGAATCACCCCTGACCATTCGGGCGCTTTTGCATTGGCGGGACCAGATTGCCGATGGCGTAGTGCCTTTGCGTGATATTATCGACCTTGAAGCTACGCATACCAAATTGAATGGCGGTGCGGTTGTTGCGGCTGCCGGTGATGTTGTGCCGGATGAAGATATTAGCGAAGATGAGTTTGAGGATGATGAGCCAAAAGAAGAAGAGCCTGAGGTTGAGGAAGATGATGAGGACGAAAGTGGTGACAGTGACACCGACACCTCAACACGTGACTCAAACGATGATCATGATGACAGCGATGATCTGAACATGTCGCTGGCGGCGATGGAAGATGCCATCCGTGATCAGGTAATGGCGTTGTTTGACGAGATCAGCACCACCTTCAAGGCCTTTACGAAATCGCAGGATCGCCGACTTGCGCGGATGGCCAGCGATCAGGTGCTTGTTGCCCGCTCTGAGGCGGCGCATCTCGATTTGAAAATCCAGCTTGTCACGCTGATGGAGGGGGTGATTTTCAATCCCAACCGGATTGAGGGCCTGTCCGAACAGCTTTTCACCCTGAATAAACATGTCACCGCGATTGAGGGGCGTTTGATGCGCACCGTCACGGCCTGTGGTGTGTCACGCGAGCAAGTTCTATCAACATGGGCTGGGCGCGAATGCACGGCGAACTGGCCGGGCAGCAACGTGACTGGCAAGGCGTGGAAAAAGTTGGTTGAAACCCAGAGCGATGAGCTTTCGGAAATTCAGGATAAAATCCGCCTTGTTGTTGATGATGTGGGGCTTTCGATCCCGGAATTCCGCGAGGTTATCCAGACCATCCAGCGTGGCCAGCGTGAAGCGGCGCGTGCGAAAAAGGAAATGGTCGAGGCGAATTTACGTCTGGTGATCTCGATTGCCAAGAAATATACCAACCGTGGTCTACAATTCCTTGACCTTATTCAAGAGGGCAATATCGGCCTGATGAAGGCGGTTGATAAGTTTGAATATCGGCGTGGCTATAAATTCTCGACCTATGCCACATGGTGGATTCGCCAGGCAATTACCCGTTCGATTGCTGATCAGGCGCGTACCATCCGTATTCCGGTGCATATGATTGAGACGATTAACAAGCTGGTGCGCACATCGCGCCAGATGTTGCATGAAATTGGCCGTGAGCCGACGCCAGAGGAATTGGCGGAAAAACTGTCGATGCCGATCGACAAGGTGCGCAAAGTCCTGAAGATTGCCAAAGAGCCGATCTCGCTGGAAACCCCAATTGGTGATGAGGAAGACAGCCATCTTGGTGACTTTATCGAGGATAAGAACGCGGTGCAGCCATTGGATGCGGCAATCCATGCGAATTTGCGGGAAACTACAACACGGGTGCTTGCCAGCCTGACGGCGCGTGAAGAGCGGGTGCTGCGGATGCGGTTTGGCATCGGCATGAACACCGATCATACGCTTGAAGAGGTTGGCCAGCAGTTTAGTGTAACGCGTGAGCGGATCAGGCAAATCGAGGCAAAGGCACTTCGCAAGCTGAAGCATCCATCCAGATCGCGCAAGCTTCGCAGCTTCCTTGAAAGCTAGGGAGATTTGATGTTTCTCTCGGCTGTTGATGCAAATGGCAGCGCCATCCCGGCATCATCGCCGCAGGCAAGAGTGGGCCTGTAGTTCAATTGGTTAGAACCCACGGCTCATAACCGTGTTGTTGCAGGTTCGAGTCCTGCCGGGCCCA
>JAACDV010000184.1 GCA_009936825.1 Bacteroidota bacterium
ATTTCAACAAGACACCCCAGGGGAAGAGCGTTGGTGCCGACAGCAAAACGGGCATGACGGCCAGCATCTCCAAACGCCTCAACCATCAGATCGGACGCGCCATTTATAACCGATGGCTGGCCGTTGAAATCATCTGTTGAGGCAACAAACCCGCCAAGCTTTACAACACGGCTCACCCGGTCCAGATCACCGTCACAGGCTACCTTCAGATTGGCAATCAGATTAATCGCGCAAATCCGTGCCTGAGCATAAGCGTCTTCAACGCTGGCATTATCGCCAACTCTGCCTGTCATCGTCAATTTGCCATCAACAAAAGGAACCTGTCCCGAAATAAACACCAGATTGCCAGTCTTAACGAACGACACATAATTGGCGGCAGGTGCAGGGGCGTCCGGAAGGGTGATACCAGCGGCGGTCAGGCGGGCTTCAACATTGCTCATTTTACTCATTCGTCCTATCAATTATCACGGAAACAAAGTGCCCAAACTCATCAAGCGGGACAAAAGGTTACATAACAGCATCGCCGCGGCAAGAAGATTTAGGGGTTAACCTATCTTGATGTCCAAAATAGTCTGTGAGCCCGGTGTGATGGTGACATGAACAAAAGGGCAAAGGCGCAGCAAAGTAATGCGCCTAGTGAGCTTGCTGTGCGAACCCAGTTCCAATAAGACCAGCGGTCAACGAAGTTTTCCCAAATGGCGGCGGCCTCGCTGGTCGTGAGGGCCGGTAAATCAACGGTATCAATGGCATGATTTAGGGGTAGATTATACTTGGCGGTCACCAGTATTGCCCCGGTAAGATAAAGCATTATTGCCACGAAAATGAAAAATGCCGGTAGAAAATCGCGGCGTGCAATCACCAGAATGAAGGTAAAACCAGTCACAATCGGCGTTCCGGCAAAGGTGAGCATGAACAATAACTGGCGAATGTCAGCATTGATCATTCGCATCGCATGGATTGCCGATTTGGCATCCAGAAGATCAAGCCCGCCAAGCCCAGATACTGACCACGCATAAAAAAAACCTGCCATGCACCCATTCATCATAAGGGCACATAAGGCAAATATTCTGATGGTTGCGTTCATTGGACTGCACGTTTCATGTCTGCCAGCGTTGTGTGTTTGTTGTTTTTTGCGCACAACGGTCAGGCAGATAAAAAGGACAAACTTGGGACGACGCCAATGATTGCTCGATGCGGATAGTTTCGGGCGATTCACTTTTGCAGTAAAGAAAAAACCCCGAATCATAAACTCGGAGCTTTTTTATGAGGTATATCGCAGGGGTGTTTATGCAGACTGCGGTTTAGCTACACCCAGTGGTTCCGCCGCAGGTGTTACATTTCAAACAGGTGCCATTACGGACCAGCGTAAAGTTCTGGCATTCGGGGCAGGATTCGCCCTCATACCCCTGCATTCGTGCTTGCTGTACCCGCTCGGCAACGACATCGCCAACTGTGCCGCCAACTGTGCCGCCAACCGTGCCACCCGTTGTAGTGGCTGCACTGATTGATGGTGCAGCATCGGCGTCGGGCAAACGCATAGTTGTGAGCGTATCGTCAACTGCAGCGGCGACGTTATTGGAATAAACAACCAGCCCGCCCTGTTTACGGATAAAGCCGCGGCTGGTGACTTTATTGACGAGTTCGGACTGATTATCGCCCGCCCCGGTGGTTGTGACATCCAGATCTTCTTTGCTGACATGTCCCAGATCATGACGATCAAGATACGAAATCGCCAGTTCGCGGAAGGTATAATCAAGAATTGATGTGGACATTTTGATCGCGTCATTACCGGTCACAATTCCCTGCGGCTCAAAGCGGGTAAATGTGAAGGCTTCAACGAATTCTTCCAGCGGCACACCATATTGCAGGCCTATGGATACGGCGATTGCAAAATTATTCATCAGCGATCGGAAAGCGGCGCCTTCCTTATGCATATCGATGAACACTTCGCCCAGCCGGCCATCTTCATATCCGCCAGTCCGCAGATAGACCTTATGGCCGCCAACGGTGGCTTTTTGTGTATAGCCCTTACGGCGTTGCGGAAGCTTGTCACGCTCGGCATTTGCCGCACGAACGATACGCTCAACAACTTTCTCAATCACTTGCGGTGCTGCTGCAGCAACGGGTGTGTTGATGGCATCAGTCAGCGTGTCTTCTTCCTCTAGATCATCAACCAGCCCTGAAGATAGCGGCTGGCTTAGTTTCGATCCGTCGCGGTACAGTGCATTAGCCTTCAGACCAAGACGCCATGACAACATATAGGCCGCCCCGCATTCTTCGACGGTAGCACTGTTCGGCATGTTGATGGTTTTCGAGATTGCCCCGGAAATAAACGGCTGGGCGGCTGCCATCATGGTGATGTGGCTGTTCACCGATAGGAACCGCTTGCCGATCCGCCCGCACGCATTGGCACAGTCAAATACTGGCAGATGCTCGTCCTTAATGTGGGGCGCGCCTTCCAGCGTCATCGAGCCACAGACGTGAATGTTGGCGGCCTCGATTGCGTCCTTATCAAAGCCCAGCTCTTCAAGCATGTTGAAGGTGAAGTCATTCAACTGCGCGTCGGTAAAGCCCAGCGTTTCTTTGCAGAAATCATCACCCAGAGTGAAGCGGTTGAAGGCGTATTTCACATCAAAGGCGCTTTCCATCGCGGCATCGACCTTGGCAATTTCGGCATCACCAAATCCTTTGTCGCGAAGCGCGCTTGGCGAAATGGCCTGACAGTTTTTCAGAGACCCGGCGCCAACAGCATAATTAATAATATCGTCAACCTGTGACTGCTTATAGCCAAGGTTGATCAGCGCTTCTGGAACCACGCGGTTGATGATTTTGAAGTAACCACCGCCAGCCAGCTTTTTGAATTTCACGATAGCGAAATCAGGCTCAACTCCGGTGGTATCGCAATCCATAACCAGTCCGATAGTGCCGGTTGGGGCAATCACGGTGGCCTGCGCGTTGCGATATCCGTGGGCTTCACCAAGCTCAACAGCGCGGTCCCACGCTGCTTTGGCAGCATCGGTTAGGTCAACATCAGGGCATGATTTGATGTCCAGCGGAACCGGCAGAATGCTAAGGCCCTTATAGCCTGACTTTTTGCCATGCGCTGCCAGACGATGGTTTTTCATCACCCGCAACATATGTTTGGCGTTCTTTTTATAGTTCGGGAACGGGCCAATTTCGCTGGCAATCTCGGCCGATGTTGCATAGGAAGTGCCGGTCATAATCGCCGAGATCGCGCCACAAATTGCACGACCTTCCTCGCTATCATAAGAATGGCCCTGCGCCATAAGCAGGCCGCCAATATTGGCAAAGCCAAGGCCGAGGGTGCGGTATTCATATGAAAGCTGGGCGATTTCCTTGGAAGGGAACTGCGCCATCATAACCGAAATTTCCAGCGTCATGGTCCAGAAACGGCAAGCATGCTCAAACGCCGGAATGTCGATGCGTCCGTCATCATTGCGGAACTGCATCAGGTTTAGCGAGGCAAGGTTACATGCCGTATCGTCAAGGAACATATATTCCGAACACGGGTTCGATGCGTTGATCCGTCCGCCTTCGGGGCAGGTGTGCCAGTCGTTGATTGTGGTGTCATATTGCAGTCCCGGGTCGGCGCAGGCCCACGCGGCAAAGGCAATTTTTTCCCAAAGGTCGGCAGCTTTAATCCGCTTGGCAACGCTGTTATCGCGGCGCTGGATCAATTCCCAGTCACCGGCGTCCAAAACCGCCTGAAGATATTCATTGCTGACACGAACCGAGTTGTTCGAGTTTTGGCCAGCAACGGTCAAATATGCCTCGGAATCCCAATCAGTGTCATAGGTTTTGAATTCAATTTCGGTATAGCCCTGACGCGCAAACTGGATCACACGCTGGACATAGTTTTCCGGTATCATAACGGCGCGCGCGGCAAAGATGGCTTTTTTCAGGGCCCGGTTTTTGCGCGGGTCAAAGCGGTCTTCATCATCCAGACCTTCGGTGATCTGACAGGCTGCCATGACTTCGCCCATATGGCGCTGTGCCAGCTTTGATCCAGCAACCAGGGCTGCCACCTTCTGCTCTTCAACAACCTTCCAATCGACATAGTTTTCGATATCGGGATGGTCGACATCGACCGTTACCATTTTTGCAGCGCGGCGCGTCGTGCCGCCCGACTTGATCGCACCAGCGGCGCGGTCGCCAATACGAAGAAAGCTCATCAGGCCGGAAGATTTACCGCCGCCTGACAGGTTTTCGCCCTCACCGCGAATACGGCTGAAGTTTGACCCGGTACCTGATCCGTATTTGAACAGACGGGCTTCACGGACCCACAAATCCATGATTCCGCCTTCATTGACCAGATCGTCATTTACCGATTGGATAAAACAGGCGTGCGGCTGCGGGTGTTCATAAGCACCGGTTGACCGCGTCAATTCACCGGTTTGATAATCGACATAGAAATGGCCCTGACTCGGTCCATCGATGCCATATGCCCAGTGCATGCCGGTGTTAAACCACTGCGGTGAATTTGGCGCGGCCATCTGCGCCGCCAGCATGTAGCACATTTCATCATAATAGGTGCGCGCATCTTCTTCGTTGGTGAAATAGCCGCCCTTCCAGCCCCAATAGGTCCATGTGCCAGCCAGGCGGTTAAAGACCTGCTTGGCTGATGTCTCACCTACAAAGCGCTGTTCTTCGGGAAGCTTGGCGAGGGCTTTTTCATCGGGAACCTGACGCCACAGCCATGATGGCACGGCGCTTTCCTCAACGGGTTTCAGGATCGCCGGAACGCCAGCCTTGCGAAAATATTTCTGGGCCAGAATGTCGGTCGCCACCTGCGAGAACTGTTTAGGAACCTCAACATTTTGGGCGCGGAACACGATCGTACCATCAGGGTTTTTGATTTCGCTCTCTGCAAGCCTGAATTCGAGTGAAGTGAATGGATTTTCCCCAGCAGTAGTAAATCGTCTTTCGAAGCGCATCGGACGTCCCTCTGAATCTCTTTTAGCGAACCACTTACATATCGTGTGGCTAGTGTTTGATTTTACAATAAATATCGTTAATCCGGCACATGAAAACCACAAGATTTAGTGGGGCCGACTTCAAAAGATACCTGATCTAGCTACCGAACCACAAGTCACAAATTTAGATTTTCTGCAAAAAATTAGCTTGATTTTTCCAAATTATTTTGAGGTTAAGCTGTGTCGCAAGGGGGTGGCTAAACTCGTTTTTCTATCAGATAACTTGACCTCCATTTCATATGTTATTGAAACTCGGCGATATAGTTTAGGGACACCGGAAGAGGGCGTATGGGAACATTACCGACTTTGGGTGATCGGGGGGGTCAGAAATTTTTTTCAATATGTCGGTTCGCGCTGGTCTCGGCTATGGACGCAGAAGGCTTCCTCGGCATATAGTGGCGGACGCGTTCGGACAACCGATGCCGTTACGCCGCAAAATATCCGCATTCTGGGAACCAACACCCGGGAACCAACACAAGGTCGCCAAATCATGGATTTTGTCACCAAGTTGCATTTACGGTTTTACACGCGCCTGATCGGTAGCGACGCGTTCGGCAATAAATATTACGAAGAACGCAAGGCGCGCCCGCACAAACCGCCGCGCCGCTATGTTCGTTATAATGGAATTGATGAGGCCTCAAAAGTACCGGCAGAATGGCACGGCTGGTTGCACCATACCGAAGATTTGCCGCCGCCTGCTGAGGGATATGGTAGGCACGAATGGCAGCAGGAGCATGTTCCCAATCTGACCGGAACAAAACATGCGTATCGCCCAAGTGGCCATATGTTGCGCGGCGGTAAACGCGCTGCTGCGACAGGCGATTATCAGCCTTGGAAGCCGGATTGATATCCATATTTATGCCCTTATTCAGGTCTAATCTGATGCTTGGTTTGGACTAACAGGAGGAACAGATGCAACGCAACACACTGGAAGCCGTGATGGGCGCGATTGTTCTGTTGGCGGCGGTAGGGTTTGTCTCTCTTGCCTATGAGGCGGCCGATCTTGGCGGTTCTGACGGGTATGAGTTGGAGGCTGAATTCGGTGCCACTGGCGGCCTGACGGTTGGTGATGATGTTCGTGTGGCCGGCATTAAAGTTGGCCGTATTACGCGCCAAGAACTCGATCCAATTACCTATGCGGCGCGAATCGTTATGGCGCTTGACCCGCAAATCCAACTCCCTGCCGACAGTAGTGCGCGTATTACCGCGGCCTCGCTTCTTGGCGGTAATTTTCTTGAGCTAATGCCGGGGAGTGACGATGAAATGCTGCAGCCCGGCGACATTATTTATGACACACGCGATCCGGTCAGTCTGACTGATCTTCTTGGCAAGGCGGTCTTTGCATCAAGTGATGGTAATTCGTAATTTAGGGACTGCCTCTAAAAGCATGATTTTTTGCCGTAAATTTTTTATCAGCGGGGTTTTTATCAGCGGGGTTTTTATCGGCGGGGTTTTGGGTCTGGCGGCATCTAGCACGGCCAGCGCCAGCTGGATTGCGGGCGAGGTTGCCACCCTGCAGGCGCTTGACAAGATTACCGCGCGGATCTCCACCTTGACCGCTCCTTTGAACGCGCCGGTCACCTTTGGTACGCTCAGCGTTACCGTAAGGCGCTGTGTCTTTCACCCCCCTGAAGAAACCCCCGAAGATGCGGCTTTTATGGAAATTGTCGATTTGGGGCATGATCCTGAAAAACCGCCAAAACCCGTCTTTTCAGGGTGGATGTTTTCATCCAGTCCGGCGGTATCCTCGCTTGAACATCCGGTTTATGACATTACCCTGTTAAGCTGCCGGTCCGACTAGCCGTTGGCCAGCATTTCTGCGAGGATATCATCGCTTGCTGTTGCCAGTTGAAGATCGGCTGATCCTGCCAGCGCCGCTGCCAGTCTTTGCTGAAACTGATCACGCGTCACCTCAAAAATTCCGAATTGGAGCAGATGATCGTTGGTGAACTGCGCGTCGAGTAGGCGATAGCCGCCAGCGCGAAGTCGGGCCACCAGATGCACCAGCGCTACCTTCGATGCATCGGTGCGCTGCGAGAACATTGACTCACCGAAAAAGGCGGCGCGAAGGGCAACGCCGTACAGCCCGCCAACCAGCTCGCCCTTCTGCCAGACTTCTATGGAATGCGCAAACCCCAGCCGGTGCAAGGCAATATAGAGCTTGCGGATATCGGCGTTGATCCAAGTATCTGCGCGCGTTTTTGACGGAGCAGCGCATGCGGCGATCACCCTTGGGAACGCCTGATCGATGGTGACGGTAAAGCGTTTTTGCCTGACTGTGCGCATCAGCCGCTTTGGAATATGAAATGCCGTCTGTTCACGATGATTTTTGCCGTAAGCAAGCGGGATTAATGCGCGAATGTCGGGATCGTAAAATTTGATATCGGCGCTGTCGGCGCTATCCGCCATGGGAAAAACGCCAAGCGAATAAGCCTTGATCAGTGTTTCGGGCGAGAATGCAAATCGTTCTGCCATATCAGACCCGCTTTTTATCAGGCCGCGCCGAAAGGGACGCGGTCCCTATCTAAACAGATTTCAAAATGATGGTAGTGCTATTAGCTGCTATCATCGGTTAGAAATTTTTCTTCCAGCCACCGGATATTATAGCTGCCATCTTTAACTGCGTCGGCATCAACAAGACGCCGATGCAGGCCCAGCGTTGTCGGGATTGGCTCAACAACAAATTCCTGCAGCGCGCGTTTCAACCGCGCCAGACAATGATCCCGGTCATCCCCATAAACAATCAGCTTGGCGATCAGACTGTCATAATAGGGCGGCACGGAATATCCGGCATAAAGACAGGAATCGACCCGAATCCCCGGTCCGCCAGCGGCATGGTATGCCGTCACTTTGCCAGGTGTCGGCATGAATGTTTCGGGATGCTCGGCGTTAATCCGGCACTCGATGGCATGTCCGGTAAAAGTGACATCATCCTGGCTGAATGATAGCGGCATTCCGGCAGCGATCCGGATTTGCTCACACACAAGATCAACGCCAGTGATGGCCTCGGTGATGGGATGTTCGACCTGCAGGCGGGTGTTCATCTCGATAAAGAAAAACTCACCATTCTCATACAGGAACTCCATCGTGCCAACGCCTAGATAGCCCATATGGCGCGTCGCCTCGGCAGCAATACGGCCAATGTCAGACCGCTGCGCAGCACTAAGTGCGGGGGAGGGAGCCTCTTCAAGCAGCTTTTGGTGGCGGCGCTGGACCGAGCATTCGCGCTCGCCCAAATGCACCACATTGCCGTGGCTGTCGGCGATAACCTGAACTTCGATATGGCGCGGCTGACCAAGATAGCGTTCAAGATAAACCGTATCGTCTGCGAATGCGGCTTTCGCCTCGGATCTTGCGGCACTGAATGCCTCGGATAAATTGGCTTCGCTTTCGGCAACTTTCATGCCGCGACCACCGCCGCCAGATGCCGCCTTTACCAGCAATGGATACCCGACATCAGCGCCAATACGGCGTGCCTCGGTTATTGTGTGAACAGCGCCGGGTGAGCCTGGAACAAGGGGTAGGCCGGCTTCTGCGGCCGTGACCTTGGCTTCAACCTTGTCACCCATTGATCTGATATGGCGCGGTTCAGGGCCGATAAAGGTCAGGCCATGCGCCGTAACAATCTCGGCAAAATCTGCATTTTCTGACAGAAAGCCAACGCCCGGATGAACAGCATCAGCGCCAGTAATACCAGCCGCTGTGATGATCGAAGCAACGTTAAGATAAGAATCTGTGCTGCTGGGCGGCCCGATACAAACGGACTCGTCCGCCAGACGCACGGGCATGGAATCGGCATCTGCGGTTGAGTGCACGACGACATTTGGAATCCCCATCTCCTTACAAGCGCGCAGCACCCGTAAAGCGACATCTCCCCGATTTGCGATCAGAATTTTTTTGAACATTATTCGATGATCACCAGAACTTCGCCGAATTCGACGGGCTGTGCGTTTTGCACCAGAATCTGTTTAACCTTGCCATCGGCGGGTGCGGTGATGGGATTCATAACCTTCATTGCTTCAACGATCAGAATGGTCTGGCCCTTTTTGACAGTGCTGCCGACCTCGATAAAGGGCGGCGAGTCCGGCTCGCCAGCTACATAGACAGTGCCGACCATTGGTGATGGAACGGCGCCCGGATGCGATGCCGGATCGCTGGGTGATGCGGCCGGGGCTGAATTTGCGGCAGCTGCGGGCTCGGTTGTTAATGCTGTGGGGTGCGCGATTGCCGCCACTGGGGCTGCCCCTGTAACGCGCGACAGCCGCACCGAGACATTTTCGGTTTCATATTCAAGCTCGGCCAAACCGGCCTCATCAAGGATATCAGCCAGCGCCTTTACAAGAGCTGTATCGCTGCTTGCCTCAGTTTTCGGGGCTTTTGCCATTTTTCATGACTCCCTTGCTATTTCCAGAATGCCTCTAATGGCCATGACATATGACATAGAGCCAAATCCGAGGACAACACCGTTCACCACCGCAGAAATCATCGAATGATGACGGAATTCTTCGCGCTTGTGGGTGTTCGACAGATGAATTTCAATTTTACCGCCGGGGAACAGCGCCAGCGCATCGCGCAGCGCAACCGAGCTATGCGTCAGGCCAGCGGCGTTGATCACAATCCAGTCGGCACGTCCGGCAGCCTGCTGAACGGCGGTGATAATCTCGCCTTCACTGTTAGATTGCATCCATTCCAGCGTTGCTCCATCGGCATCACAAATCGACCGGCACCGCTTCTCGATATCGGCCAGAGTTTCATGCCCATAGATTTCAGGCTCCCGCATGCCGAGCATATTCAGGTTGGGACCGTTAATGGTGAAAATGTTCAGTTTTTTAGACATGAGCGGGACCTTATCACTTTTTGCCAAGGTTTTTCAATTTATCGATTTTTAAGGGGTTAAACTCCTGTCCTGATCCAAGGTCACCCTTTTTTGGCGCGCTCTTCGGCGACAGCTTGGCGCATCTGATCCAGATCAATGGCGCCCGGAATAACTTGTGATCCGATGATCAACCCCGGCGTTCCTGAAATTTCCAAATTTTGCGCCACACTTCGCGTACGGTTAATGATGGCGGCGACCTGGGGGCTGTTCATATCTGCCTGCAACTGGTCAAGGTTGGCTCCGGCATCCTCGGCGGCTTCAAGAATGCTGTCCATGGTGATAGCGCCGCGCCCGGTCATCATTGCAGAGTGAAAGTCATCAAACACCCCTTGAGCTTGGGTCGCGATTCCGGCCTGTGCCGCCAGCACTGATGATTGGCTGAGGATCGGGAATTCCTTAATCACCAGCCTGATATCATCATCCTCGTCGATGAGGGCCTGCAAGGTAGGAAATACGCGTTTGCAATAGCCGCAATTATAGTCACTGAATTCGTAAATCGTGAAGCTGCCTTCGGGGTTGCCTATCACCGGATCGCCGTCATCCTGCTGCAAAAGCGACATGGCGGCGTTGATCCGCTCATTAGCTTCGCGGTCGGCAAGGGCGATTAGGGCGCGGCGCACAACTTCAGGATTTTCGAGGATATAAGTCTCGATAATCTGGTTTAGCGCCTCGCGGTCATCGGTGTTGATTTCGGCGCGCGAAGGCACCGATGCAGCCATCATCGTAATCATGCTAATGGTCAGAAATGTGATGATACGGTTCATGTTACTAGACTCTTTCCTGCCTGTCGGATGGGCCCTGCCTGTCGGATGGACAATATTATATACCAATCGATAATCTGCTTGCCTAGCGACATCGCGGCCTGCTGTTGGTGATTAGGCCCAGATTGATGATGAAGCCCAGATTGATGTTTAACTTTTAGGCTTTGTGTATCTGAAAATAATATCATTGGCACGGCTTTCCAGCACATCGTCCAGATTTCCGCGCTTCAAAGCCCGCTTTGCCAGTTTTATCGCCCGCGCATTATCGCCCAGCAGAACCGCCTCGTCAGCAAGGGCAAGGTAAGCCTCGGCAAGGCGTCCAGCTTTGCCAAGGGCGATGCCAAACGGACGGTGGGTAAAGGCCCAAGTTGGCTCCCCATCACGCGCATCACGCAGAAGAAGGATCGCACGATTAATCTCTGGCTTGCCGCCTGCTGCCACCAGTGACCGGCCAAGATTAAGTTGGATAAGCGGACTTTTCGGGCGAAGATTAAGAGCCTCTTCATAGGCAAGAGCCGCGGTGTCAGGGTCCCCGCTGGCGAACAGAATGTCACCACGAAATTCAAGGTAATAGGGATCGTTCGGAAATTGCCTGATTAAAGTGTCAATATGGTCTAGCGCACCGGACAGATCGCCGCGCCGATAGGCGGCAATCGACAGAGCATAATCGCGGTGGATGGCAGATGGGCTTTCCCCACCTTGCTGGTTGATTATCCGCTGCGGCGTCTCGGTCCATGCATACAGCTTGGTGGCCAGCCGGTCATATAGCATAGCTGATGATTCTGATGCCGGATTGCCGGGATGGGGTGAGCGGTCAACATGGTCCTGAAAAGTTTGCAGACGTTGGGAGGCGCCCGGGTGGGTTGAATAATAGACGGATTGGCGCGATTCAGGAAGGCTGCGCTGGCGGGACAGCCGCTGCATCAAATTACGAAGCCCGATTGCTGAAAGGCGATTTTCCTCTAAAAGATTTAGACCGATTTCATCGGCAACGGCCTCATTGCGCCGGACCGATGACAGGAAGTGCCGGTTGGCTTGGTCGGTTCCGCCAAGCAGGACACCCGCCGCCGCATCGCTGTCGCCGCCGGCCGCCACCGCGATCGCGGCGATTGTTGCCAGAGCTGCAGCGCCGCTTGCGGAGTCATGCTCTTCTTCCAGTCGTTGTACATGTCCAGATTTCAGATGGCCGATTTCATGCGCCATGACTCCCAGAAATTCCAAAACGCTTTCAGAGTCCAAAATCAGCCCTGAATTCACATAAATCGTCAGTGTGCCGGCGACAAAGGCGTTGTATTCATTGTCCAGCAGGATGCGCACCGTGATGCTGCCCGGGCTATATCCGGCGGCATTGACCAGCGGCGCAATCATGCTCTCCAGCCCGGCTTCGATCTCGGTATCGCGGATCATGCTTGCCTGCGCCGCGCTACTCACGATCATGCCGGTCATCAGCAATAACCGGGGCATCAGCAATAACCGGGGCATCAGCAAGCCTGCCACCTGCCGTACTATTGAGCGTATCGGCAATGGTATCGTGCGGGGTGAGCCGAATTTTCGGTGCGGCACCATTTTTGTCTCCGGAGTCATAAACTGCCCATGAATTCCTTTCGCATAAAATCATGGCAGATATGTGGCTTTATGCGTTTCAATTTGATATCACCTGACAACTAATTTTCCAAACAGGTGTCTGATGTTATGGCGTTAAAAGTAACCACTACCAACACATTACCTTCGTTCAAAGTTATGGCCGTGATGAACGCCGCGACACAGTTGGAAGCAGAGGGGGCGAATGTGGTTCATCTGGAGATTGGCCAGCCGTCAACCCACCCCTTACCTGCGGTCAATGCGGCGCTGATAACGGCGCTCAATGATGTGGCGACGCATGGCTATTCAATGGCATTTGGAGAGTTGCCGCTGCGCCGCCGGATCGCCGCGCATTA
>JAACDV010000185.1 GCA_009936825.1 Bacteroidota bacterium
CCCCGAAGTTTACATCGGCAGCATACACGCGCGTTCCGGGGAAGAAAATCAGGATAAAATGCGAATATTGTCGCTGATTAGGCAGCAACCAGCGAAGGGCGACAGATTATTTGTGTTTTGCGCAGTAAATCACACTTGCGCAGGCCCATTGCCTCCGCTAATGTCCCGCCCTGCATTTCAGCGCTTTATTGGGCGGATGCAGCAGGTCCGAAAACATGGTCTGGGTGAATGGCACAAAGGGGTTGGTATCGAAATGTTATGGCGGGTGTAGCTCAGTTGGTTAGAGCGCCAGTTTGTGGCACTGGAGGTCGCCGGTTCAAAACCGGTCACTCGCCCCATTACCCCGGGATGAGGCAACCTTGTTGCTTCGTGTCGCGCGGGATCACTTTTGCGGGCGTGGCGGAATTGGTAGACGCGCTGGATTTAGGTTCCAGTGGTGAAAATCGTGGGGGTTCAAGTCCCTCCGCCCGCACCATTCAATGTCCGTCGCCAGCGGGCCGGTGTTTCCAGATCACGGCCTCTTCATGGAAGCTGGTTCGAGGGAGCGCTCTCTTGTAGAGGAAAATAGGGTTCGATGAAGATTGATGAAATCAAGGCCGAAGGGCTGATCCGTGAATATTCCATTATTATTTCAGCAGCTGAGATTGAAGAACAGGTCGCGGCCAAACTGAGCGAACTTGCCGGCAGCGTGAATATGCCGGGTTTTCGTCCCGGCAAGGTTCCTATGTCCGTGGTAAAATCCCGCTTTGGCCCGCAGGTGCAAGGTGAGGCGCTGAAAAACGCGCTGGATGAGGGCGCGCGCCGCGCAATTGAAGACAACGACCTTCGCCTCGCCAGCCAGCCCGCCGTTGAAATTACCAAATATGAAGAAGGCGAAGACCTTGAGGCATCACTGGCGTGTGAAATCATGCCGGAAATCTCGATGCCAGATCTGGCAGCGCTGAAAATCGAAAAGCCAACACTCGAAGCTGGTGAGAGCGAAATCGACGAAGCGCTTTCCAACATTGCTGACGGAAACCGCCCAACGGTCGAAGTGACGTCAAAGCGTGGTGCAACGTCCGGCGATGTTGTCGTTATCGACTTTATTGGCCGTCTCGATGGCGAGGCTTTTGAAGGGGGTGCCGCTGAAGGGCATTCGCTGGAACTTGGCTCAAACAGCTTTATTCCGGGCTTTGAAGAAGGCCTAGAAGGGGCAAAAGCCGGTGAAAAGCGCGACGTGACTGTGACCTTCCCGCAAGAGTATCAGGCGGCACATCTGGCGGGCAAAGATGCCGTTTTTGAAGTAACGGTTCAGGAAATCCGCGAAAAGGGCGAGGTTGCCATTGATGATGAGCTTGCCAAGCGTCTTGGCTTTGAGGACCTTGGCGGCCTGCGTGAAGCTGTTGCCGGTCAGATCAATGGTCAGCATGCCACCGCGCTGCGCCAGATGCTGAAAAAGAATGTTCTGGATTCGCTGGCTGACGGCGATGCGTTTGATATTCCGCCATCATTATACAAGTCGGAATATGAGAATGTTGCCCGCGCAATGAAACCGAATGCCGCGCAAGAAGATCATAATCAAGACGATCATGACCATGATCATGACCATGACCATGACCATGACCATGATCATAACCATGACCATGATCATAACCATGACCATGATCATAACCATGACGGGCCTGCCGTTGATGAAGGCATGGATGATGACGCCAAAGCCGAGGCTAAGTCTGTTGCTGAGCGCCGCGTTCGCCTTGGTTTATTGCTGACGGAAATTGGCCGTACCAACAATGTTGAAGTGTCGGACGAAGACACGCGTCAGGCCGTTTTCGAGGAGGCGCGTCGGTATCCCGGGCAGGAATCTCAGGTTCTGGAATATTTCCAGAAAAACAAAGAAGCCATGCAACAGCTTGCCGGCCCTATTTTTGAAGATAAGACAATCGACTTTATTCTCGAAATGGCTAGCGTGACCGAGGTCGAGACCGACGTTGAAACGCTGTATGCCGCACCGGAAAGCCCTGCTGCCGAGAAAAAGCCGGCTAAAAAAGCCGCAGCTAAAAAATCGGCTGCAAAGGCTAAAAGTGCTGGAAAAGCCAAGAAAGAAGGGGCGGCCAAGAAGGCATCTGCAAAAAAAGCAGCCCCAAAAAAGGCCGCAGCAAAAAAAGCGTCTAAAAAATAGTGTCCTTAGTACCTATGTTGACATGAACCACACAACAGGCAGGGAAACCGGACGGATGATAAACGCAGGAGATAGTCGATTGAACGGGCAAATAAACGAGTTTGAACAGCCATCCGCCAACCTTGTCCCGATGGTGGTCGAACAGACCAGCCGTGGTGAGCGTTCCTACGATATTTTTTCCCGGCTTCTGAAAGAGCGCATTATTTTTCTGACCGGGCCGATTGACGATGGAACATCGGCGCTGGTTTGCTCGCAGTTGTTGTTTCTGGAATCAGAAAATCCGAAAAAAGATATCGCCATGTACATCAATTCACCCGGCGGTATCGTGACCTCGGGTTTGGCGATTTATGACACCATGGAATATATCCGCCCTGATGTTTCGACAGTCTGTATTGGTCAGGCCGCTTCTATGGGATCTCTTCTGTTAACTGCTGGTGCTGCCGGAAAGCGCTTTAGCTTGCCAAATTCGCGCATAATGACGCACCAGCCAAGTGGCGGGTTCCAGGGGCAGGCAAGTGATATTGAAATCCATGCCAAGGAAATTCTTGATCTGCGCCAGCGCCTAAACCGTATTTACGAAAAGCATACTGGTAAGACACTGAAACAAATAGAAAAAATCATGGAGCGTGACACGTTCATGACGGCCGAAAATGCAAAGGAATTCGGCCTGATCGATGAGGTTGTTGAAAAGCGTCCAACGCCAGAAAGTGATAATTGATTGGCCGAAGGCAGGTAAAACGGTATGTGATTTGCAGGGCTATTCAACAGGGCTGCCAAAAATATCGTTGAAACCATGGTGTAAGCACCCCTACACTGTTAGCGTGCGCTTGTCGGTTAGCAGCGCAGAGATATACGACTCAGGGAGTCTGAAAAATGTCAAACACCGAAGACGGGGATAAGAGTACGCTTTTTTGTTCTTTCTGCGGAAAGAGCCAGCACGAAGTGCGAAAGCTGATCGCCGGCCCAACCGTGTTCATCTGTGATGAGTGTGTTGAACTGTGCATGGACATTATTCGCGAGGAACATAAAACCTCGCTGTCGAAAAGCCACGACGGTGTTCCTACACCGTCTGACATCAACGGTGTTCTGAATGAATATGTAATCGGCCAATCCCGTGCCAAGCGTGTGCTGGCGGTTGCCGTTCATAACCATTACAAGCGGCTGGCTAACGCTGGCAAAACCGGCGACATCGAAATTTCAAAATCCAACATTCTGCTGGTCGGGCCTACCGGGTGCGGCAAAACCTTGCTGGCCCAAACGCTGGCCCGGATGCTGGATGTTCCCTTTACCATGGCTGATGCAACTACGCTGACCGAAGCTGGTTATGTTGGCGAAGATGTAGAAAACATCATCCTGAAATTGCTGCAGGCGGCTGACTATAATGTTGAGCGTGCGCAGCGCGGCATCGTCTATATCGACGAGGTTGATAAGATTTCGCGCAAGGCGGACAACCCCTCGATCACCCGCGATGTGTCGGGTGAGGGTGTGCAGCAGGCGCTTTTGAAAATTATGGAAGGCACGGTCGCATCGGTGCCGCCGCAGGGCGGGCGGAAACATCCGCAACAAGAATTTCTGCAGGTTGATACAACGAACATTCTGTTTATCTGTGGCGGCGCATTCGCCGGCCTTGATAAGGTGATTGCCGGACGTGAAACGGGCGCCGGTATAGGATTTGGTGCCAATGTTCGCGCTCCTGATGATCGTAAAACCGGTGAATTGCTGTCAATGTTAGAGCCTGAAGATCTGATCAAATTCGGCCTTATACCGGAATTTGTCGGACGTCTGCCTGTCATTGCCACGCTGGAAGATCTTGATGAGGACGCGCTGATACGCATTCTGACCGAGCCGAAAAATGCGCTGGTCAAACAGTATCAGAAACTGTTCGAGATGGACGAAGTATCGCTGGAATTCCGTGACGATGCGCTTAGTGCGATTTCGAAAAAGGCAATCGCCCGCAAAACCGGCGCGCGGGGCCTGCGGTCAATCATGGAAAATATTTTGATGGAGCCGATGTTCGAAATTCCGACAGCGGGCGATATTGAGGAAGTGATTATCAACGCCGACGTCGTTGATGAGGGCGCAGCACCGCTTGTTGTGCACGCCAAAAAGGCATCCAGCGCCGAGAAAAGCGCCTAGCACAATAGGATTAAGGCAGCTCCCCCATAAACCGGCCCAATAAACCCCGTCCACAATTAGGGCATCCGGAGCCTTGATACATAAAAACCGAACTTGAGTATGCTGCCCGGCTATATGCTGGGCAGTAATCATTTCTGGCCAAACTTTAAGAAAATGCGGCTTCCATTTTGTTTATTGGTGTAACCTGCGCATCTTCACTTAGCTCTGCTGGTTGAAGTCGGTATCCATCGGCCCC
>JAACDV010000186.1 GCA_009936825.1 Bacteroidota bacterium
TAACTTGGTAACAAGTTGGTAACAAGTATTATTATATAAGTACTTGTTTATATTGAATATTATTTCAATATATCATTCCCACTCAATAGTTCCGGGCGGTTTTGAGGTTACGTCATAAACGACGCGGTTTACCCCTTTTACCTCGTTCACTATGCGGGTTGCAGTGTGCGATAAAAACTCATGCGTGAAGGGATAGCTGTCCGCCGTCATACCGTCGCTGGAGGTAACGGCACGCAGCGCACAAACATATTCATATGAGCGCGCATCCCCCATCACACCGACACTGCGGACCGGCAGCAGAACGGCAAATGCCTGCCATATCTCATCATAAAGACCGGCCTTGCGAATGGCGTCCAGATACACTTGATCGGCGGCGCGCAGGATATCGAGCTGCTGCGTCGTAATTGCCCCCGGAACCCGGATCGCAAGACCCGGCCCCGGAAAAGGATGCCGCCCAACCAGCGTTTCGGGAAGACCAAGCTCACGCCCAAGCTCGCGCACCTCATCCTTGAATAGCTCACGCAGCGGTTCAACCAGCGACAAGGCCATTTTTTCAGGAAGACCGCCCACATTATGATGCGATTTGATCGTAACAGCATCACCGCCAGCGGCCGAAATGCTTTCGATCACATCAGGATACAGCGTGCCTTGAGCCAAAAAGGCAGCGCCTTCGATTTTGGCTGCCTCTTCTTCAAAAACCTCAATAAAACTGGCACCGATAACCTTGCGCTTGGCTTCAGGATCGCTAACCCCATCCAGACGCCCCAAAAACAACTCCGACGCATCGCGGTGAATCAACGGGATATTGTAATGATCACCAAATAGCGCCACCACCTCGCCCGCCTCACCCGCGCGCAACAACCCATGATCGACAAATACACACGTCAACTGATCGCCAATCGCCTCATGAATCAGCACCGCAGCAACCGAGGAATCAACCCCGCCGGACAAGCCGCAGATCACGCTACCTTTGCCAACCTGAGCGCGGATTGCGGCAATCGCACGGGCGCGGTATGCCGTCATCGACCAACTTCCCGAACACCCGCAAACACCCAACGCAAAGCGCGACAGCAGCTTGGCGCCATCCTCGGTATGAACAACTTCGGGATGAAACTGCACCCCATAATAACGGCGGTCATCATCGGCGACGACAGCGAAAGGCGCGCCCTCAGATGTGGCAACAACGCGAAAGCCGGATGGCAAGGCAGCAACATGGTCGCCGTGACTCATCCAGACTGTGCGCTGTGATCCGGCCGGCCACACCCCGTCAAACAACGCGCAATCATCGGTGATGGAAAGCGCAGCCCGGCCAAACTCACGGCGCGTACCAGGGTCAACTCGCCCGCCAAGCTGTTGACACATTGTTTGCTGGCCATAACAGATGCCCAACACCGGAACACCACGGTCAAAAACGCTTTGCGGTGCGCGCGGCGTATCCGCCATCGCCACAGAATTCGGACCACCGGACAAGATAATCCCGCGCGGTGCAGCTTTGGTGATACGCGCCGGGTCCACCGTGCAGGGCAGAATCGCGGTATAAACGCCAGCTTCACGAAGGCGGCGCGCAATCAGCTGGGTGACCTGCGAGCCAAAATCAATGATCAGAATCGTATCATGTTGCGCTGAAGCATTCATCGCTCTTTTATCCTATATCTGCCCAGCTTCCCACCAACTGGTTGTCCAAAATATACCCGGTAAGCCCCCCTACCTGAATATGATTTTTTCATTAGCGAAGTTTTGTTTGCAGAACCGCCATGAAAAATCCATCAGTGCCATCACGCTGAGGAAGCAACCGGAGCATTCCATTTTGCACCGGAGGACAGGCATCACCGCCAATCACCTCTTTCCAGATTTCGGTAATATCGGCAATTTCCAGATCACTGCCTTCGCTCAGAACACGGTCAATCTGCGCCTCACCTTCGCTTCGCAAAACCGAGCAGGTAATGTAGATAATGCGCCCGCCAGGGGCAACCATGGCCCGCGCCCGGTCTAACAGCGACGCCTGCAATTCCTGCATCGAGGCCAGCGTTTGGGCGCTGCACCGCCAACGGGCATCAACCTGACGCCGCCAGGTTCCCGACCCACTGCAAGGCGCGTCAATCACCACCCTGTCAAATTTGCCGCGATACCGTTTCACGCCCCATTGCCGGGCAACGGCAACGCGCTCAATATTATGAATTCCCGCCCGCCGAATGCGCACCGCACCGCGCTCCAACCGTTCGGCATCGCTATCCAGGGCCACAATGCGCCCGCGATTTTCCATTTCCGCCGCCATCACCAGCGATTTGCCAGCCGCCCCGGCGCAGATATCAGCAACCTGCATTCCCGGACGCGCATCACATAGCAACGCTGTGATCTGCGAGCCCTCATCCTGAATTTCAAAAAAACCTTCGCGGAACTCGAGTAAATCTTCGGTTCGGCTGCGTTTCTCAAAGCGAATACCAAGCGGGGATAAAGGTGTCATATGACATTTGATGCCGCGTCCGGCCAGTTTTTCACGAAGTTTGCGCCGGTCGCGCATCTTCAGCTTATTGAGGCGGATATCAGTGGCCGCCTCGCCCAGCATGGCGGCAAGCTCATCCTCCAGCAAATCGCCCAGCGCCGCGCCCGCATCAGCAAACAGATGCTCAGGCCATTCCAGACGAACAACAACCGGCATTTCGGCATCATCCAGCGTGCGGCCCATCAACGCTTTTATCAGGCTAATCTCATCTTCGCTCAAGGGGTCCGGCACATGCTTGCCATCGCCGCTGAACATCGCCGTGACATCTTCATCGGACATGCCTTCACACAGCATTAATGCAGCCAGTACCAGCGTCCGCCCCGAGACATCCTTATTCAATGCGGTCAGATGCCATGACAGGCGGGCGATGGCGCGGTGAATGGTCCAGAACAGCGCGCTGATGGCCTGACGGTCGCCCGATCCGGCATAGCGCCTGCGTTGCAAACCACGGCGTAATACCGCCCCTCCGGCAACGCCGTCTGGGGCCTCACAAAACAGGTCGATTACGGCGGCTATTCGGGCTGCTGGGGTCATTTATTGCTACAAACTAATCAGCCGCGCGGCCGATAATTCGGCTCTTCACGGGTGATGGTTACATCATGAACATGGGATTCCGAAAGCCCGGCCCCGGTGATCCGCAAAAAGCGGGCATTTTCTTTCAGCTCTGCGATACTGGCATTACCGGTATATCCCATCGCCGCCTTCACCCCACCAAGAAGCTGGTGCAATACAGTTTCCACCGGCCCTTTATACGGCACCTGACCCTCAATACCCTCAGGAACGAGTTTTAGAGGCTGGGAGACCTCTTCCTGAAAATAACGATCAGCCGAGCCGCGCGCCATCGCCCCGGTTGATCCCATGCCGCGATAGGCTTTGTATGAACGTCCCTGATGGAGATAAACCTCACCCGGGGTCTCGTCAGTGCCCGCCAATAGCGAGCCAATCATCGCCGCATCGCCGCCCGCCGCCAGTGCCTTGGCCAGATCACCCGAATATTTAATTCCGCCATCTGCAATCACCGGTACATTTTGGGCATGGCAAACCTCAGCGGCATCCATAATCGCGGTCAGCTGCGGAACACCAACGCCCGCCACCATCCGCGTCGTGCAAATTGACCCGGGGCCAATACCAACCTTAACCGCATCAGCTCCGGCATCAATCAGGGCGCGCGCGCCGTCACCCGTTGCGACATTGCCGCCGATAACCTGAACATCATTGGACAATTTACGCACCGTCGTAACCGACGATAAAACACCTTCGGAATGCCCATGTGCGGTATCAACAACAACCACATCAACACCGGCATCAATCAGCGCCTCGGCCCTGGCAACACCATCAGGGCCAGCCCCCGTAGCCGCTGCAACCAGAAGACGTCCGGCGTTATCCTTGGCCGCCATCGGATTGCTTTGCGCCTTTTCCATA
>JAACDV010000187.1 GCA_009936825.1 Bacteroidota bacterium
GGCATCAACCAGTGCATCGCGGCAATCTGCAATCATACTGTCAGGGCCACAAATAAAGGCACCGTCTAATTCCTCGGGGGCAATCAGACCAGCAATGCGCAATGCAGCGATTTTGTCCTGATCAAGCCGGCCATTCAACACCTCCACATCACGCGCCTCACGCGAGAGCACATGAAGCAGGCGAAACCGGTCAAGATACAAATCCTTCAGATCTTCAACAGCATCATGAAACATAATCGATGCAGTATTGCGGTTGCCATAGATAAGCGTCACCCGGTCATCCGGTCCATTGGCAAGCGCCGTCTTCGCAATCGACAAAATAGGAGTGATACCCGATCCAGCGGCAAGCAGCAGGATATGCGCCCCCGCCTTTGTTCCCCGCTCAATTAGTGTCTTGGTAATTTCATTGCGTGAATAGGCAAAGCGGCCTTGCGGGGTCATCACATCGATGCAATCCCCAACCGACAGATGCGCCAACGCGTGGGATGAAAACACCCCGCCTTCAACATATTTGATGCCAACGCCTATGCCGTCATCAGTGGGCGCGGTGCAAATCGAATAGGGGCGACGCACCTCGATGCCGTCGATTTCATCGCGCAGCGTCAGATACTGGCCGGGCACGAACGCATAGGCATCAGCCAGCGCATCTGGAACAGCAAAGCGAAGCGCTACGGCAAAATCACCAAATCGTTCAATCGAGCTAATTTCAAGAGAATGAAAGCGAGGGGGCATACTATCCAACTCAAAGACATTTGAAATAATCAAAGGGTTCGAGGCAATGCTCGCACCTATATTGCGCTTTGCAAGCGGTCGAGCCAAAACCCGATAACTCGGATGTATTCATGCTATCACAATGCGGGCAAGCCACCTTGGGACGGTTGAAATACCCGGCATCATCGCCGCCAGCACTATCATCCTTCTGGCCGCGTAACGCAGGCGGCGCAATGCCGCTTGCCTTCAATTTGGCACGGCCTTCACTGCTGATCCAGTCAGTTGTCCATGCTGGTGAAAGCACGCGCCGCACCCGAACCGGATGCCCCTGCGCACTGACCGCAGTTTCAATCGCCAGCTCGATCGCCAGTGTCGCCGGACAGGCCGAATAGGTTGGCGTAACGTCAATCTCGAAGCCATTCTCGCCAACGCGAACCTCACGGATGATGCCAAGGTCTCCGACATTCACAACCACCAGTTCCGGGTCCGGAACCGCCTCGGCAATCGCGCGAATGGTAGCCAGATCAGCGCCTCGGTTTTCAGTGTTAGTGGTGGTCATTCTTCTCTCACCATTGCTGCCCGGGATATGTGCGTTGCATGATCTGCATTTCGGCCAGCAGATGACCCAGACTTTCGGTATGACGCCCCTGCCGTCCCCCCGAATGGCTAAATTCCGGCGCAAATTCCGGCAACCTTGCCTCGGCAAATGTCCGCGAAACAGTGGCATCAAAAGCCGTACGAATGGGGGCCATCGGCATAAGAATGCCGGCGTCGGTCAGTGCTTCGCTAAGAGTGTCCATCTCGAACATTTCTCCGACATAAGGCGACAGATCATCCAGCGCCGCCAGCATCCGGCGCTCGCTTTCATCGGTGCCGTCGCCAAGCCGGATCACCCATTCACCGCAATGCCGGATGTGATAGGCCATTTCCTTGACCGCCTTTTCGGCATGATCAGCAAGCCTCGTATCTTTTGATGCGGTCATCGACTGCCAGAACGGGTGCATGAAAGCAGCGAAAAAAAATTGCCGCAAAATCGTATGTGCAAAATCACCGTTCGGCCTTTCGGCCATCAGCACGTGACGAAATGAGGTGCCATCTCGCAAAAACGCGTAATCATCCTCGGTCTTGTCGCCGCCTTCAATTTCAGCTGCATACCCATAACAAAGCCGGGCCGTGCCAAGCAGATCAAGCGCCATGTTGGGTAGCGCCAAATCTTCTTCGAGCATCGGAGCATGACCGCACCACTCACTGAGCCTATGTCCCAGAATCAAATGATCGTCACCAAGCCGCATCAGCAGATCCAGCAATGCGCCCTTATCTTGGCCAAATTCAGCGTTTATCACCGGCATCACATATGCCCTACATCATCAGGGATGTCATAGAACGAAGGATGGCGATAGATTTTCGATGTTGAAGGGTCAAAATTACCCTCACGTTCCTGCGGATCCGAAGCGGTAATGCTAGCCGAGGGCACAACCCAGATCGAAACGCCTTCACCGCGGCGGGTATAGACATCACGCGCAGCCTGCACCGCCATCACCTCATCACTGGCATGAACCGAGCCAACATGCTGATGGCTGAGACCCATGCGCGGGCGAAGAAACACCTCCCATAGCGGAATTGCGGTGGGCGGAATTGAGGTGGGCGGAATTGTGGCGGGCGGCATTTCGTCGGTTGGCTTATCAGTCATCACATCATCCTTTTTTCAGGTTTTGTACAAACCAAAAGTACGGGACGCGCTATTCTGCTGCCAGCGTCTGACGTTTGGCGGCATGCGCCAACGCGGCCTCACGCACCCATGCACCTTCATCCCAAGCTTTTTTGCGGTCAACGACGCGCTGCCTGTTCATCGGCCCCTTGCCTTTAACAACGCGCCAGAATTCATCCCAGTCGATCGGACCAAAATCATAGCCCTGCTTTTCCTCGTTCCATTTCAAATCTGGATCGGGAAGGGTAAGTCCCAGAAATTCAGCTTGCGGGACAGTGGCATTCACAAATTTCTGCCGTAGTTCATCGTTGGTGAAACGCTTAATTTTCCATGCGGTTGATTGGTCGGTATTTTGTGATTCGGTATCGGGTGGGCCAAACATCATCAGCACAGGTTGCCAGAACCGGTTCAGCGATTCTTGCGCCATGGCCTTTTGCTCGGCGGATCCCTTTGCCAAGGTCATAACGATCTCATAGCCTTGACGTTGGTGAAAGCTTTCTTCCTTGCAGATACGGATCATGGCGCGCGCATACGGCCCGTAGGAGCAGCGGCAAAGCGGGATCTGGTTCATGATAGCCGCACCATCAACCAGCCAGCCAATAGTACCGATATCGGCCCAGCTGAGTGTCGGGTAATTAAAGATCGACGAATATTTAGCTTTTCCGGTCAACAACTCTTCGGTCATCTGATCACGGCTGACCCCCAACGTTTCAGCAGCCGAATAGAGATACAGCCCGTGTCCTCCTTCATCTTGAACTTTGGCGAGGAGTGAGGCTTTGCGGCGCAGACTTGGCGCGCGGGTAATCCAGTTGCCCTCGGGCAGCATTCCCACAATTTCCGAATGCGCGTGCTGGCCAATCTGACGGATCAGCGTGCGCCGATAGCCTTCGGGCATTTCGTCATTAGGCTCAATCTTCTGCTCGCTATCAATGCGCGCCTGAAATCGCTCTAGGAATGCGTCATCTTCCTGGGTACGCCCATCGGCGCCAATCAGACCTTGCGAATACATTTTCCAGTCTCCTTTTATTTCTTGATTTACCCCGGAATCACAGTTGGGTTAAATCGCTACCATTGTCAAAAGCTCATAACTTGCGACGAGATCATTTTCGGCGTCACGAATTTCAACATGCCACCGAACCTCGCCATATTCATCAGTCCGCTTTGTCTTGCGTTTCACTGTTAGCGCGACGGTAATGTCCGTATCCGGCGTAACCGGCTTGCTAAAAGTCAGCTGGTTAAGCCCGGTATTTGCCAGCACCGGCCCTGGTTCAGGGTCAACAAACATTCCCGCAGCAAAGCTAAGCACCAGATACCCATGCGCAACAATCCCCGGGAAAAACGGGCTGGCAGCAGCAGCGGCATCATTAGTATGGGCGTAAAACTGATCGCCAGTAAAATTAGCAAAATTGGTTATATCATCCAAGGTTACCCGGCGCGGAGGCGTAACCAGCGTCTCACCAAGCTCCAGCTCACCAAAACGGCGGCGGAATGGATGTGCCGGACCTTCATGTTGCGCGCTTCCCACAAGCCATGTCTCACTAGCAGCCGACAAAAGAGAGGGCGGCCCCTGCAACGCGGTACGTTGCATAAAATGGGTTACTGCCCTGATCCCGCCCAGCTCTTCACTGCCGCCCGCGCGCCCGGGTCCACCATGAGTCATATGCGGCAGCGGCGCGCCGTGCCCCGTTGACTCGGCCATTGACTCGCGATTGTTGAAATACAGCCGTCCATGATGGCTGGCAATATCGGCAACCAATTGATGGGCAACCTTACCGTCATTTGTGATCACCGACGTCACCAACGCCCCGCCGCCCCTATTCGCCAGACGCGCTGCATGATCCAGATCTTGGTACCCCATCATACAGGCTACCGGACCGAAAGCTTCTTGCTGGTGAAGATGGATGGCGGCATCAGGATCAGCGCATTCAAAAATGGTCGGGGCAACAAATGCCCCTTCGCCCACATCCTCACCAAGAAGAGCCGGGTGATCATCGCCAATAATCCGCGATGCTTCAGTTGCAAATAGCGCAGATTTGGCCAGCACATCAGCCTTTTGTGACGCGCTGGCAAGAGCGCCCATGCGAACCTCGTCAAGACGCGGATCACCAAGCGTAACCTTCCGCAACCGCGCAGCCAATGCCTCACCCACCGCAGGCCGTATCTTATCATTGACCAAAATCCGGCGGACAGCGGTACATTTTTGTCCAGCCTTTGCGGTAATCTCGGTGCAAACTTCTTTTACAAAAAGATCGAATTCCGGATCACCAACGCCAATGTCAGGGCCCAGAATTGAAGCGTTCAAACTGTCCTGTTCGGCGGCAAAGCGCACCGAATTACGGAGCAAATTTTCAGTGCCGCGAAGCTGAAGCGCAGTGGCTGCCGACCCGGTAAAGCTGACCGAATCCTGCGGACCAAGATGATTCAGCAAAGGGCCAATACCGCCAGAAATTAGTTGAATGCATCCCGCCGGCAGCAAACCCGATTCCAGCATCATTCGAAACGCCGCCTCGGTGAGATAACCAGTGGACGTTGCCGGTTTAATAATGGCCGGCATTCCAGCCAACAAAGTGGGTGCCAGCTTTTCCAACATGCCCCAGACCGGAAAATTAAAGGCATTAATATGCAGGGCAACACCATGCATCGGACTGCATATATGTTGGCCAATAAAACTACCTTTTCGCGATAGTGCCTCAATCTCACCATCAAGATAGATGTGCGCATCCGGCATTTCGCGCCGCCCTTTTGAGGCGTAGACAAGCAACGTGCCAATGCCGCCATCAATATCAATTCGGCTGTCATTCTTGGTCGCGCCGGTCAGGTAGGATAGCTCATACAGCGCGTCCCGGCGCTCCTTCAAATATAGCGCCAGCGCTTTCAACATCCGCGCGCGATCATGAAAAGTCATCTCACGAAGCAAAGGTCCGCCTACCGAAATCGCATGATCACGCATCGCCAGCACATCCAAAGCAATGCCTCCGGAATGGCCGATTAGTGCGCCGGTGAAGGCGTTGTAGAGCGGCGCTGCATCTGCGCCCGCAGCAATCCATTTGCCCGACGCAAAGGAATGTACATTCAACAAACTCATGCCCGCAAACTCCTAACCTCTTATACAATCGTATTATTGACCGACCGGTCAGTTAATGTAAAGAATGAATCGCCTGGTAACACTTTTTTTCTAGCCAGCCTGCGGCCCATCCGCTTAGGATTTTAGGGCCCCGCGAATCAAACTTAGACAGATTGGCC
>JAACDV010000188.1 GCA_009936825.1 Bacteroidota bacterium
CCCGTTTACCATTGCCGAAGTTGTGTCTGCTGAACAGCATCCGAATGCAGACAAATTACGCGTTTGCATGGTGAATACCGGGTCAGGTGATCCTATTCAGGTTGTTTGCGGTGCACCGAACGCCCGTGCTGGTATGAAGGGTGTTTTCGCCCCCGCAGGTGCCTATGTTCCGGGAATTGATCTAACGCTGAAAGTTGGAGAGATTCGCGGCGAGATATCAAATGGCATACTGTGTTCCGAGCGTGAGATGCAGCTATCTGACGAGCATGACGGCATTATTGATCTTGATGAGGATGCTCCGGTTGGCGCAGCGTTTGCGCCCTATGCCGGGCTGGATGATCCGATCATTGAAATTGGCATTACGCCGAACCGGGCTGATTGTCTAGGCGTTCGCGGCGTCGCGCGTGATTTAGCGGCGGCTGGTTTTGGTAAGCTGAAGGACGTAGATTTCAACCAGCATGATGGCAGCTTTGACAGCCCTGTTAAATGGGTAATTGACCCCGGGGCCAAGGCATTCTGTCCGCGTGTTACGGGATGTGGGTTTCGCGGCCTGAAAAATGGTGCCAGTCCGAAATGGATGGCAATGCGTCTCGAAGCCATCGGCCAGCGTCCAATAAGCGCGCTGGTTGATATCACTAACTATATAATGATCGATCTGGGACGCCCACTTCACGCCTATGATATAGCGAAAATTGAGGGCGACACGCTGACAATCCGACCGGCCAAAGAAGGTGAGCAGCTGACCGCCCTGAATGAAAAAACATATGAGCTGGATAGCAGTATGTGCATCATTGCCGATGCGCATGGAGCGGATGATTTGGCCGGCATTATGGGCGGCGAGCGGACCGGCGTTAGTGCCAGCACCACCGAAATGTTTTGGAAGTTGCAATCTTTGACCCGATTTCTGTGGCAACGACCGCGCGTAAGTTAAACATAAATTCGGATGCTCGCTATCGTTTTGAGCGTGGTCTTGATGTAACCTCACCTGACTGGGTGCAGGGGCATGTCGCCCGGCTTGTCCTATCAATTTGCGGTGGTGAAGCCAGCCATGTGACGAGTGCGGGTGAGGGCGCCGATTGGAAGCGGACTATTTTCCTTGCCGATGACAAGGTAGTCGCGTTGACCGGTATGGATGTGCCAGCCGCCGACCAGCAGCGCATTTTGCAGGCACTGGGTTTTGCCGTCAGTGCTGGTAAGGGCGGCGTGAACGTCATGCCGCCAGCATGGCGAGGCGATATTGACGGTGCGGCTGATCTGGTTGAAGAAATTGGCCGTGTCTATGGCTATGATAATCTGCCGATGGCCCATTTGCCGCGCGAACATGTGATAGCGCAACCGTCGCTGAGCGCAGCGCAGGCGCGTTTGTTCCGAGTGCGACGTGCGCTGGCAGGGCGCGGCCTGATGGAGGCGGTTACCTTCTCGTTTCTGTCCGATGCACATGCCAAGACCTTTAACGGCGGCGCACCAAACCTCAAACTGGTCAATCCGATCAGTGCCGATCTATCAGATATGCGCCCGTCTATTTTGCCTAATTTATTGGCGGCAGCGTCGCGTAATCAGGATCGCGGTGAAGCTGATATTGCGATGTTTGAAGTTGGACCGATCTTTCTAGGTGATGCGCCTGAAGATCAGCGGACGGCTTGTAGTGGAATTCGGCATGGCGCGATTGCACCGCGGGAATGGCATGGTGTCAGCCGTAAGGTGGATGTTTTTGATGCCAAAGCAGATGCCGAGGCCGCCCTTGCCGCGCTGGGGGTTCGCGCTGCTGGTATTCAAACCACCACTGATGCGCCGGATTATTTTCATCCCGGGCGTTCAGGAACGCTGATCCAAGGTCGAACGAAACTGGCAAGTTTTGGCGAATTCCATCCACAGATTGCCGAGATTTTCGGGCTTCGCGGGATTGCCGTCGGTTTTGAAATTTATGTCGATGATGTGCCAATGCCAAAATCCAAAGGTCCGGCGCGCGCGTTGTTATCAATGTCGGTTTTCCAACCCGTCTCGCGCGACTTCGCCTTTATTGTTGACGAATCGTTGGCAGCCGGGGAATTGCTTCGCGCGGTAAAATCCGGTGCAGGTCCGCTGATGAGTGATATGCGAATATTCGATATCTATCAGGGTGAAAATATTGAGGCAGGCAAAAAGTCGGTTGCGGTTACGCTTACCTTCAGCCCGTCAAAGGCGACCTTGACCGATGAAGAGATCGACAAGATTTCAGAGTCAGTGATAGAAGTAGCGGCGAAACACTGCGGCGCGGTGCTGCGTGGCTAGGTGCGCGCTTAGGTGTGCTGCTAGATGCACTGCTAGGTGATTACTGGGTGTTTTTTCGGTGCAAGCGCCATACGCCGCCTTGGACTTCGTCGCTAAGCAACAAAATCGATCCGGCTTGCGGACTGCCCGCTGGTACTATCGCCACGTCACGAACCCGCCCGATGCCCCCACCCTTAAAGGTTGGGTCTACTAAGACGCGCTCTGATACAGGCAGACCTGCTGCATCCAGCTCCACTTGATAAAGGCGCCGGAATTTGAGCGAGCCAATCAGCAGGCTTCCCGCCAGTTCTGGAAACATCTTGGCATCATCTGGGTAAAAAGCCATTCCCGACGGGGCAATTGATGGCACCCACACCCAGCTCGGATCGGAATAGCCGGGAAGGCTGGAATGCTTGCTTATTCGCCCGCCAATATATTCTTTGCCATGGCTGACGATGGGCCAGCCGTAATTTGCCCCAGCCTCAATCACATTTATCTCATCACCGCCGCGCGGCCCGTGTTCATGCGTCCACAGGGCGCCGGACGGCGTGTATACCGCCATACCTTGGGGATTGCGGTGACCTATCGAATAGATTTCGGCCTGCCAGCCAGATTGCTTCGGATTGTCTTCCGGAACGCGCCCATCTAGATGGATGCGGATGATTGATCCTGCATGAGTAGCCGGATTTTGGGCGTTTTCACGCGCGCCGCGCTCACCAAGGCTGGCAAAAAGATAGTCAGCATTCGGTCCGGAGGTTGGCACGGCAAGCCGGCAGCCAAAATGAACCCCGGACCGCACCGGGTTATTGGCGGTAAAGATCGTTTTACTGTCGGTAAGAGTGGTGCCATTCAGAACGGCGCTCTCGATTGCGGTGACAGCGCCGCCCTCCACAGGCTTGGCATAGCAAAGATAAATGCGCCCGTCCGTCGGGCCAACCAGCACATCTAGCAAACCGCCCTGTCGATTAGCGTAGACCTTGGGCGCGTTCTGGATGATCTGGCTGGCACCAGTGATAAGATCAAGGCGGTGCAACGCGCCCCGCCTCTCGGTAACGAGCAGGGTGGTAGCATTCAGAAAATCCATCCCCCAAGGATGATTGAAGTCCGGGCCTATTTGCGTCAAAGCCGGATGATCGTCAGCGGTGCTGGTATTAGTCGCAAGCAAAGCCGCACCAAAAATGATGGCTCTTAAAATTTGTCCGGTTCTTTTGAGGGCCCCGGTTCTAATGCGATAAAATGTCATCCGAGCAAGGTTAGCCTGTATCCATTATAGCTTGTTCAGCGCGCTGATTACGGCGCGAATGGGAGCCATCGTGATTGAAGTGTCGATGCCCACACCATAGATTGATAGAGATTTACCCTCTACCTCCACCACAATTTCAACATAGGCAGCAGCTTCGGCTTTTGAGGTGGCCGAGCGCGTGTTTTGACCAAAATCTGCAAGCTTAAAGGACAATCCGAATTCGGTGCGCACGGCGTCAACAAAGGCTGAAATCGGACCATTTCCCGTAGCGCTGACGGTAAAATTCTCACCTTCATGGCGCAATATGGCGGTGATACGCTCACGATCCCCTGCCGTATTGGCTTTTGCCGCGTCAAAGCTGATCAACTCAAAACGCCCGGTTTGGAGAATGAAATGATCCTGCGCCAGCTCCCATATCCGGTCCGAGGTGATTTCCTTGCCAGTATTATCGGCTTCATCCTGAACAATGCCGGAAAACTCAATTTCGGCGCCGCGCGGCAGGCGAACATGGTGATCCGTTTCCAGCAAATAGGCTGATCCTGCTTTTCCGGACTGCGAATTTACCCTGATGATTTCTTCAAAAGTCCGACCAATATCGGCTGGATCAATGGGAAGATAGGGAACCTGCCAAATCGCCTCATTTGCCCCGTCAAGCGCTTCGATACCTTTGCGAATGGCGTCTTGGTGGCTGCCGGAAAAGGCAGTATGGACCAACTTGCCCGCATAGGGATGACGCTCATGAACGGGGAGTTGATTACAAAATTCCGCCGATTCAACAAGATTATTAATGTCCGAGAAATCAAGCGTCGGATTGACGCCTTGCGTAAACATATTCAAGCCAAGCGTCACGATATCGACATTGCCGGTGCGCTCACCATTGCCGAACAACGTGCCTTCAACCCGGTCCGCGCCCGCCATCAGGCCCAGCTCGGTGGCAGCAACGGCGCACCCACGATCATTATGCGGATGAAGTGAGAGGATGACCGCATCGCGTCTGGAAAAATTGCGATGCATCCATTCAATCTGATCGGCATAGATGTTCGGAGTGGACATCTCAACCGTCGCTGGCAGGTTGATGATGGTGGGGTTGGCGGCGGTAGGCTGCCAGACATCCATCACGGCTTCGCAAACTTCAAGCGCGTAGTCTAACTCGGTTCCGGTAAAACTTTCCGGCGAATATTGCAGCCGCAGATTGCCCGTTGATTTACGTTTGGCAATCCGCTCAGCCACCATTTTTGCGCCATCAACCGCAATCTGCTTAACGCCGTCACGGTCAGCCTTGAAAACAACGCGGCGCTGCAAGGTGCTGGTGGAATTATACAGATGCAGGATCGCGTTAGGAGCGCCATCCAAACTATCGATGGTACGGTCGATCAAATGCTCACGCGCCTGCGTTAGCACCTGGATGGTGACGTCGTCTGGCACATGACCGCCGTTAATCAGATCACGCAGGAAATTGAAATCGGTGTCAGAGGCAGACGGGAACCCTACCTCAATCTCCTTGAAACCCATATCGACTAGAAGCTTGAACATCCGCATTTTGCGGGCGGAATCCATTGGCTCAATTAGCGCCTGATTACCGTCGCGTAGGTCAACAGAACACCAAACTGGTGCCGTTTCAATACGTTTGCCGGGCCACGTCCGATCACGCAGATCGGGGCCAGCAAAGGACCGGTATTTTTCATGCCGTCCTGCGTTGCCGTTACTGGCAGTCGCTGAGACATGATCCGAGCTAGTCATTGGTTTCAAATCCTCTTCGTAATGATCAATTCTATTCAATGATCACTTCTATTGACGATCACTTCTATTGACGGTCAATTCTACTGATAAATCGTTATGGCCGTTTCGGGCCTTTTTTGCCTATCGCCAGACTATACCGAAAGCCTCTTTAACGAAACAGTATAATTTCACCTGATTAATTTGGCCCTGATGCCGGATTACAGTCCAATTTTTGGATGTATCGCAGCCCTGTTTACGGCTAATATTAACGTCATAAATTAAGGGCAGATTGGTTTCCCGTGCTATGAATGCGGAAAAGCCTTGCCGCTTTTGCAAAAGGGCGGCAAAACACTGCAGCAGAGCATCGTCCGTGATGTCTGCTCAACAACCCGGAACTGACAGCGATGACCGCGACCTCTCAAATTCGTAATTTTTCGATTATCGCACATATCGACCATGGTAAATCGACTATTGCCGACCGGCTTATTCAGGTCTGCGGTGGTCTGACTGCGCGCGAAATGACCGAGCAGGTTCTCGATCATATGGATATCGAGCGCGAGCGCGGAATCACGATTAAGGCGCAGACGGTGCGGCTGGACTATAAGGCCAAGGACGGTAAGGATTATGTCTTGAACCTGATGGATACGCCCGGCCATGTTGATTTTGGGTATGAAGTATCGCGGTCGCTGACGGCATGCGAGGGATCGTTGTTGATCGTTGACGCCAGCCAAGGTGTTGAGGCGCAGACGCTGGCCAATGTCTATCAGGCGATTGATGCCAACCATGAAATTGTTTCGGTTCTGAACAAGATTGATTTGCCAGCGGCCGAGCCTGACCGCGTTAAAACTCAAATTGAGGATGTGATTGGCCTGCCAGCCGATAATGCCATTCCAGCCAGTGCAAAAACGGGAGTTGGTATTCCAGAAATTCTTGAAGCTGTTGTTGCCGATATTCCGCCCCCTGCCGGGGATGCTGACGCGCCGCTGAAGGCGTTGCTGGTGGATAGCTGGTATGATGCCTATTTGGGCGTGATGACGCTGGTGCGCGTTCGCGATGGCGTTCTGAAAAAGGGTATGAAGATAAGGATGATGGCAACGGGCGCAACCCACGTTGTTGAACGTGTTGGTGTGTTCTCGCCAAAGCCAACGCCGGTTGATGCGCTGGGTCCGGGCGAAATTGGCTTTATCAATGCAGGCGTAAAAACCGTGTCAGATGCCAAGGTGGGGGATACCATCACCGAAGAGCGCCGCCTGTGTGATGAAGCGCTGCCGGGCTTTGCCCCGTCTGTTCCAGTTGTGTTCTGCGGTTTATTTCCGGTCGACGCAAATGAATTTTCCGGCCTTCGTGAAGCGCTGGAGAAGCTGTCGCTGAATGATTCCTCATTTTCGTTTGAGGCTGAAACATCGGCTGCATTGGGCTTTGGCTTTCGGTGTGGGTTCCTCGGCCTTTTGCATATGGAGGTGATCCGCGACCGCCTTGGCCGCGAGTTCAATCTGGAGCTTATTTCCACCGCGCCATCGGTGGTCTATCAGATGAAGCTGACTGACGGGACCGGCTTTGATCTGCACAACCCGGCCGATATGCCCGAAGTCACCCGGATTGACGAGATTGAAGAGCCGTGGATTAAGGCAACGATTATGACGCCGGATGAATTTTTAGGATCGGTTCTGACCCTATGCACTGAGAGGCGCGGTGAACAGATTGACCTCACATATGCCGGCAATCGCGCAATGGTGGTTTACCGGCTGCCGTTGAACGAGGTTGTGTTTGACTTTTATGACCGGTTGAAATCCATCACCAAGGGCTATGCCAGCTTTGACTATGCCATCGACAGTTATCGTCCGGGTGCGTTGGTGAAGGTGACAATTTTGGTAAATGGTGATCCTGTTGATGCATTGTCGATGATTTTGCACCGTGATCAGGCCGAGGCAAAAGGGCGTGCCATCTGTGTTCGTCTAAAAGATCTGGTGCCGCGCCAGATGTTCAAGGTTGCGTTGCAAGCAGCGATTGGCGGCAAGGTGATTGCGCGTGAAACCATTCAGGCGCTGCGAAAGGATGTAACCGCGAAATGCTATGGCGGTGATATTTCGCGAAAGAAAAAGCTGCTTGAAAAGCAGAAAGAAGGAAAGAAGAAAATGCGGCAATTCGGCAAGGTTGAAATCCCGCAAAACGCCTTTTTTGAAGCCCTGAAGATGGGTGACACCTAAAATTCGCGATGATTAGAGATCTTATTTTTCGCCGCGCCGTTTTAAGCTTCTGGCACTGATCCGGTGATCATAGCGTCGGCGCATCACACGGCCAAACCCGCCAAATACAGCCGCCATAAACAGTAAATCCAGTGCGGCTGGCCATCCAAGGAAGGTGGAAATAACCGGCAGCCACAGAAACGGTTCACACCCTAGGCCGACAATCAACGCGCACGGGTCGACATACCGGCTGACGAGGTTTTGCGTGAACAGAAGTGAGTTGATATGATGGTTTGCCCAAAATGTGCCAAGCGCAAGGCTGGCTTCGCTGGTCGCGGTCAGGTCGAGCCAGATCGCGTAAATCGCGAGCAGCCCGAACAGATATCCTAGAATGCGAAAAATCCATCTAACCATGTCACCATACTGACCCTCACTGCCTGCACGTTCAAGTGCTAAATGTTTGGCGGTGATAGTTGGCGCTAGAAGGCGTTTGCGGCAGGGCAAATGATCCGATTGTGAATACAGGCCCGGATCAGCAGAATAAAGATTAAGGCGGCGGGCAGGCCAAGCGGTGCAGCGATGTTTCAAACAGGTTCAATCTGGTCATTGATCTAGGCCTTTGGGACTGATAGATTGCGCCGCATCAGGCATCGGCACGCCGGTTAGACGGTTGCTATCAAATGCCAAGGAGGGGTGGCCGAGTGGCTTAAGGCGCACGCTTGGAAAGCGTGTTGGGGTTAACGCCTCACCGGGGTTCGAATCCCCGTCCCTCCGCCATAATTTTGCAAATCCTCCACCGTTTATTTTGACGAAGACGTTGTCAAAATGCCATGTGATGCATAACCGTCAAGCGGATGATTTCTGGCGAACTCTTGAAATATTTGAAGGTGTTTTGTGGTGTCATCCAGAAAAATTAAGGGCAACCAAAGCGACGGCAAGTTTGCCTGACAACACCAATTAAACGTTAGGGCGCACCTTTATCC
>JAACDV010000189.1 GCA_009936825.1 Bacteroidota bacterium
CATCCAATCCCATCAGCGCGACAAAGCTACCTTTGCCGCGAGCCGCATCCTGACCTGCGGGTTTACCGAGGTCTTCGGCGTGACCGGCATAGTCCAGACAATCATCAGCAATCTGAAAAGCGAGCCCCAGATTACGGGAATACTCAACCAATGCAGTGCTCAGCGCCGGGTCTGCGCCACCATGAATTCCGCCAGCTACCGCCGAAAACTGAATCAACGCACCGGTTTTCATCATCTGCATCACACGAATTTCTTCTAGCGACAAGATTTCAGACTCAGCCTGCAAATCCAGCATCTGACCGCCAGCCATTCCGGCACCCCCGGACGCCTGTGCCAGCGCCAGCGCCAGCTTTGCGCGAACACTACCATCTGGGTGGGTTTCGGGGCTGGCCAGTAATTCAAACGCCAGCGTCTGCAAAGCATCTCCCGCCAAAATCGCCGTCGCCTCGTCAAAAGCCAGATGGCAGGATGGCGCGCCGCGGCGCGTCGCCGCATCATCCATCGCTGGCAAATCATCATGAACCAGAGAATAGGCATGAAAACATTCAACCGCCGCCGCAACGCGCAACGCGCCAGCTTCATCACCTAAATCAATAGTCCCGCCGTTATTGGGCGAATGTGCTGCAGCCAAACGGAATGAGGCCATAACCAGCGCCGCCCGCATGCGTTTACCGCCATTCATCGTGGCATAGCGCATCGCATCGGTCAGCCGGCGTGCCGGGCTGTCCATTGCGGAAAACAGATCATCCAGCAATACGGCAACCGCGCCCGCATCCTGTTCAACTGATGGGGGAAGCATTGCGGCCTAATCTTCAACCGCAAAAGGAGTAGCAGCATCAGGGGCGCCCCCATCAGCGGGAAGGCGGATTTGCTCAACCTTCATCCGGGCCTCTTCAAGACGCGACTGACAATGCGCCTTCAGCGCCGTGCCGCGTTCAAAAGCGGTGATAGCATCATCCAGCGACACATCCCCCTGCTCTAGCGAGGCCACTATCTGTTCGAGCTCACGAAGGGCATCTTCAAAACTGATCGCGCCCAACTCCGTCGTAGCCAACTCGCTATTAGGTGGTGTGGTGGTCATAAATCGCTCCCATTCCCCGCATTCCCAACATTCCCCGCATTCCCAAAATCGCCCGCATTCCCAAAATTACCCACACTCCCAAAATTACCCGCATTCCCAAAATTACCCACACTCCCAAAATTACTGGTCGTGCGTCTCCGTAATTTAACTTTCAGAGATAGTCACCGCAATGGATTTCACGATATCTGCAACACGCTTTCGCACAGACACTTTTTCAATACTATAATATGCACGGACAAGCTCAAGCGTTTCTCGTCGCGCCATGGGGTCTTTTACCAATTCGGGCGGGAAAATGCCAACATCAACACCACGCGCCATCCGCCGCGCTGAGCCCTGCATGGTGTTTTCGGACATATCATCGAAGAAATAATTGATCGGCACATCCAGAATCTGACTGATATCCCATAAACGTGAGGCGCTAATCCGGTTTGCACCGCGTTCATATTTCTGCACCTACTGGAACGTTATGTTGAGCTCCACACCCAGCTGTTCTTGGCTCATTCCCAGCAATGTGCGGCGTAAACGAACACGTTTTCCAACATGAAGATCAATAGCATTATTGTTTGTAATTCTAAAATTACGTTCCGTAGAAGTATCGGCTGCCATATTGAAAACTCCTCTCTATGAGCGGATTCGCTAAATGAACGGTTTTGCTAAATGAACGGTTTCGCCAAAAGGACCAATTAGACTAGGTCGGGATCAAAAATCCCGAACCAAGCCAACCAATCGATGGAATTGATAAAGATGGTAGAGCTATTTACTGTTTGAGAGGAGATATCATTGTTAAATGACTAAATAGCAAATTCATCCAGTGCCGACAGCAGCGCCAACGCAATGCCGTTTTCGAAGGTAGAATGCCCGGCATCATCAATAATTTGCAAAATCGCGTTTGACCCCCACGCGGCAGCAAGATGATGCGCGGTTGCGGGCGGGCAAATCACATCATGACGCCCTTGGATAATATGCGCCGGTAAATGCTTTATAACGCCGATATTATTCATAATGTGGTTGGGCGGCATAAAGCAGTCATTGACGAAGTAATGCGCCTCCAACCGCGCCATACTCAGCGCAGATTGCCCCGTTACCCGGCGAATACCGGCGCGCAATGTCGAACAACTTGTCTCATAGGATGACCAACGTTCGGCCGCAGGTTGATGCACCAGCGCCTGCGGGTCGGTCAGTTTTTCATGATAGCTCATCAGAATGTCGTCGCGCTCTTCCGGCGTTAGAAAATTGACGAAGCTGTCGTAGGCCTCGGGGAAAAATCGTCCCATATCATGCAGAAACCAGTCGACTTCGGCGCGCGTTCCTAAAAAAATACCGCGCAAAATCAACCCTCTAACCCGTTCAGGGTGAGCAATAGCATAGGCCAGCGCCAATGTACTGCCCCATGATCCACCAAACAGCAGCCAGCGCTCAATACCCAACTCAATGCGCAAGGCCTCAATATCGGCGATCAAATCCTGCGTGGTATTCTGGGCCATTTCGCCATGCGGCAGGGATTTTCCGCACCCGCGTTGATCAAACAACACAACGCGATACCGGTCAGGATTGAACAGACGGCGATGTGCTGGCGAGACACCAGCCCCGGGCCCGCCATGGATAAACAGCACCGGCTTACCATCCGGGCGACCACATTGTTCAAAATATATCTGATGAAGACCACGATCCAATCTACCGTTGGCGAAAGGCGCAGAGACCGGAAACAACTCTTTTTCGTTAATAAACACGTTTTCCATGCCGCAATTATAACCAAAGCCAGTGGCGAGTAACAGTGCCAACCATCAAGCATATGCAAATTTGAAATGAGAAACGCCAGCATAAGTTGCTGGCGCGACTTTTATCTACCCCCGGGAGGGCTACAAGTTCGGGTGGCTATTCTACATCCATCAGATCTTCAAGCTTGGTCGCCGCGGAATCCTGATCAATTTTTTCAATCGCCGCAAACTCGCGGGCCAGACGTTCAAGTGCGGCCTGATACATCTGGCGTTCCGAATAGGATTGGTCAGCCTGATTGGTACGACGATGCAAGTCGCGCACAACTTCAGCAATCGACACCGGATCACCCGATTTGATCTTTGTTTCATATTCCTGCGCCCGGCGTGACCACATTGTACGCCGAACGCGGGCTTTACCTTGCAGCGTTGTGATCGCCTGTTCCATCTGTTTTTTCGAGCTAAGAGTGCGCAGGCCAAGCGATCTTGCTTTTTCCATTGGTACACGCAACGTCATCCGGTCATGTTCAAACCGTACAACCAGCATTTCCATCGGTGCCCCGCCAATCTCACGGCTTTCGGTTCCAAGAATGCGGCCGACACCATGGGTTGGATAGACGACGAAATCACCTTCCTCGAAAGTGGTCTCAGGTTTCTTTGCCATTCATAATCCTTGCTACTTTAGGTAAAACTATCTGGAATTTACTCTGCGAGAACTCTTTATTGGTGGGGTTACTTTATTGGCAGGGCTACTTTATTGGTGGGGTCCCTTAGCAATCACCCCGCGCTAGCAGTGTCATCTCAACGCCCTACCTCGCCGTGAAAAGGCGATATATTTTCTATAAGCAAGAGATTATCTGGTAAGGAAATTTAGTTAGAACCTGTTGTAAGAAGATCAAATTATAA
>JAACDV010000190.1 GCA_009936825.1 Bacteroidota bacterium
AGCCGGGCCTTCATCAGAGCCGGGCCATCATCAGGATTTGGGAAGACTATCCTGCACCGCGCCGTAAAGATCATGTGCCCGCTTTTCAAAGGCGCGAACCATGCGGCGAACCGCTTCGGTAAACAAAGTTTCGATTACCGATTGCAACAACCGCGAATTGAACTCGAATTCGACATAAAAATCGATTTCGCACCCCGCTTCATGCGGTAGGAACTGCCAGCGGTTTTTCAGATATTTGAACGGCCCTTCGGCATATCTAACATTGATGGACAGCGTGTCCGGATCAAGTTCGACGACTGAGGTGAAGCGTTCGCGGAACATCTGAAAACCAATGATCAGGTCAGCGCTAAGCCCTCGCTCATCTTGATTCCGGATACGCGCCGCCATGCACCACGGCAAAAATTGGGGATAGCTTTTAACATCGGCAACCAACGCATAAAGCTGTTCCGGACTGTGCGCAACAAGCCGCTTTTCGGCGTGGATAGTCATTTAACTAGCAGCCAGAACCGAATTGCGTGCCTCTTGCAGCGCCGCAAAATCAGCATCAGCATGATAGGATGAACGGGTTAGCGGTGTAGAGGCCATTAGCAAAAAGCCCTTCGCCGTGCCAATTTTTGCATAGCTTTCAAAGGTATCCGGCTCAACAAATCTATCGACGGCAGCATGTTTTGGCGTTGGCTGCAAATACTGGCCGATGGTCATAAAATCAACATCGGCGCTGCGAAGATCATCCATCAGTTGGCCGACCTCATCGTCGCTCTCCCCCAGCCCGACCATAATGCCGGATTTAGTGAAAATAGACGGATCGAGCTGCTTAACCGCTTGAAGAATTGACAGTGAGTGAAAATAACGCGCGCCGGGCCGGATCGACGGGTACAGCCGCGGCACTGTTTCCATATTATGATTGAACACATCGGGGCGCGCGTTGACTACAATTTCCAGTGCGCCAGGTTTACGCAGAAAATCGGGGGTCAGAACCTCAATCGTCGTGGTTGGCGAAAACAGACGGATTGACGCGATTGTGCGGGCGAAATGTTCAGCCCCACCATCATCCAGATCATCGCGATCAACCGAGGTAATAACGACATGGCGCAGGCCAAGCTTGGCAACGGCTTTTGCGACATTTTCAGGTTCATGCGGATCCAATAAATCAGGCCGCCCGGTGGCAACATTGCAAAACGCACAGGCGCGGGTGCAAACCGAGCCCAAAATCATCATCGTTGCGTGCTTTTGTGCCCAGCATTCCCCAATGTTCGGGCAAGCCGCCTCTTCGCACACCGTCACCAGATTAAGATCGCGCATCAGCGTTCGTGTGGCAGCATACTCAGCGGACACAGGTGCTTTCACGCGCAACCAGTCTGGACGCCGCGGTTGCGGACGATCCGGGTTTTTGCGGTGTTCAGGGTGGCGCTGGGCCCCCTTGCTTGTATTGACCTGCGGCATTTCTTTTGCGCCCAATCAGATGGTTTAAGTTCGGCACCGTCATATCGACTTTGGCGAGATGTAGCATGACCTGCTGGCCCAAGGCACCCCTAGAAATGAATGGCGCGACCATATGCATCAAGAACCGATTCATGCATCGCCTCGGATAGTGTTGGATGCGGAAAAATGGTCTGCATCAATTCGGCTTCGGTGGCTTCTAGTGTTCGCGCAATGGCAAAGCCCTGAATGAGTTCGGTAACTTCCGGGCCAACCATATGCGCGCCTAGCAATTCGCCGCTATTTGCATCAAAAACTGTCTTGATCAACCCCTGATCATCGCCAAGCGCGATGGCCTTGCCATTCGCCAGCATCGGAAAACGTCCGACACGAATTTTGCGGCCAGCCTCAATCGCGCCAGCTTCGGTCATGCCAACCGAGGCAACCTGCGGGCGGCAGTAGGTACATCCGGGCACTGATCCCTCGGCAATCGGATGCGCCTCTTTCAGGCCGGCGATACGCTCAACGCACATGATGCCCTCATGGCTTGCTTTATGTGCCAACCAAGGCGGACCGCAAACATCGCCAATCGCAAAAATCCCCGGCTCGTCGGTTGCACCCCATTTGTTGGTGACAATATGGCCGCGATCAACCTTTACCTTGGTGGATTCCAGTCCAATATCTTCCCAATTTCCGGTAATACCGACCGCCAGAATAACCCGGTCAGCCTGTAAATCTGGCAGCTCGCCCTCAAAGCTGGCAAGCGCACCTCCCTTGCCGCTTTTAAGACTGGCAAGGGTGGCACCCGTGATGATTTTGATTCCGCGCTTGGTGAATGCCTTATGCACAAAATCAGAAATTTCAGCATCCTCAACCGGCAGAATTCGATCAAGTGCCTCAATCAAGGTCACCTCGACGCCCATATCATTATAGAAGGAGGCAAATTCGGCGCCAATCGCCCCTGATCCAACGATTAACAGCGATTTCGGCATAGTTTCGGGAACCATCGCCTCGCGGTAGGTCAGGATTGTCTTACCGTCGGCATCCATCCCGGGGATCGCCCGCGCCTGCGCACCCGTCGCAATAATAACATTCCCCGCTTGCAGGGCCTCACCCGTCGACAGCACTACACTGCGTCCCTCACCAGTCTTTTTTCCAAGAGAGGCAACGGCATCGAAAACCGGAATCTTATTTTTCTTTAAAAGATGTTTGACCCCCATCGACAGCTGTCCGGCAACCTTTCTTGACCGTTTTACAACAGCTGGCAGATCAATACTGACCTCGCCTACGGTAATGCCGAAATCCTTCATCTCATCGACTGAATGACGAAGCTCAGCCGCACGAAGCAGCGCTTTTGTCGGAATACATCCCCAATTCAGACAAATACCGCCAAGATGCTCGCGTTCAACAATGGCGGGTTTCATGCCAAGTTGCGCCGCGCGAATGGCGGCAACATACCCGCCCGGCCCGCCGCCAATGATAATGATGTCAAAGGATGTTGGTGCCGACATTTTAGCTCTCCTGCATACCCGAGGGCAGCATATCAATAATCTGAAAAAACCTGTTCCGCTTACCGGAGCTTTTATTAAAAGGTCCGTCTTTATAGGAGCCCCGTCTTTATAAAAGCCCCGTCTTTATAGGAGTCCCGTCTTTATAAAAGCCCCGTCTTTATAAAAGCATCGTCACGGGGGCTTCGATGTATCCCTTAAAAGATTGTAGCCATTGGGCGCCGACAGCGCCATCCACAACCCGGTGATCAGCCGAAAGCGTCACCGTCATCACACGCGCAACTGCCAACTGGCCATCACGGACAACGGGGCGTTCCTCGCCTGCACCAACTGCCAGAATGGCACCTTGCGGCGGGTTGATCACCGCCGCAAATTCGCGAACGCCGAACATTCCAAGGTTAGATATGGTAAAGCTGCCCCCGGAAAATTCCTCGGGAGCAAGTTTTCCTTCGCGGGCGCGTGTCGCAAGATCACGACTGATGCTGGAAATCTCGGCAAGACCCTTTTGTTCTGCTGCCCAGATCACCGGGGTAATCAGTCCACCATCAACCGCAACAGCCATGGCAATATCTGCATTGTGATATAGCCGTGTATTATCGCCTTCCCAGCTTGCATTGGCCTTTGGCACCTTGATCAGCGCCATCGCTGCGGCGCGGATAATCAGATCATTCAGCGATAATTTAACGCCATCAGGCGCCGCCTCATTCATCTGTTGGCGCGCCGCCAATAGCGCATCAATTTCGCAATCAACGGTCAGATAGAAATGCGGCGCGGTCTGTTTTGACTCTTGAAGACGCCCGGCAATGATTTTGCGCATCTGACTGTTCGGCTCTAGATGGCTGGCACCGCGTTCACCAGACTTCTGCACGCCAACGCTGTCTTTGCTGGCACCAACGCTGGAGGGATCGGCAATAGCCGCCTCAACATCGCGCCGCAGAATACGGCCATGCGGCCCGCTGCCGACCACCTTGGTGATATCCAAATCATTCTCACCCGCAATACGGCGGGCCAGCGGAGTTGCAAATAACCGCTTGCCCATTGAGGCAGATTTTGGGGTTGATTCCGGGGCCGGTTTTG
>JAACDV010000191.1 GCA_009936825.1 Bacteroidota bacterium
CAGTCGGTGGATGCCACAAGGCGATATGCCTATGCGCATCATATCCAGCGGCTGATGGTGCTGGGTAATTTTGCGCTGCTGGCGGGAATTGACCCGCGCTTGGTAAATGAGTGGTTTTTGGTGGTTTACGCCGACGCTTATGAATGGGTGGAGCTTCCTAATGTTTCGGGAATGGTGTTGTTTGCTGATGGCGGATATCTGGCCAGCAAACCCTATGCTGCGGGCGGTGCCTATATTAACCGAATGTCGAATTATTGCGGAAATTGCCGGTTTAAGGTGGCGAAAAAGACCGGTGACGAAGCTTGCCCTTTCAACTATCTATATTGGGATTTTATGATCCGAAACCGCGATCACCTTGGCGGCAATGCTCGGCTTGGCATGATGTATAAATCGCTGGATAGCATGGCACCCGAACGCGTTGTGGAGATACAGTCCGATGCCACCCGGTTTCTGACCAGTCTCGAATGAGTATCGTTAAGGAGAGGCAAGAATGATAGGGTATAAAAGAAAATCAGCTCCGACATTGGCGCGGCGAATGGGCGGGCTGCTGGTTACGTTTTTCGTTTGCATCGGGTTGCTTGGCGGGCTTTCGGCCTGCGCACGAAAAGATGTGACGGTGCTTGCTGACCGGAAACCGGTGTTGGACCTTGCTGAATTCTTTGCCGGTGAAAGCGTCGCTTACGGTATTTTTGAGGATAGGTTTGGCAATCTGCGCCGTCAATTCCGGGTGAATATGACCGGCGTCGTCGAGGGCGAAACGCTGACCTTGGCCGAAGAGTTTCTGTATGATGATGGCGAACGTGCGGACCGTACATGGTCTATAAGCAAAACTGGTATTGGTCCTGACGGGGCGAGCATGTATGAAGGGCGCGCTGGTGATGTCAGCGGTACCGCCAAGGGGCGCGTCGTGGGCAATGCGCTGAATTGGGAATATGATGTTGTTCTCGAAATGTCAGGAACCGCGCTGGAGGTACATTTTGATGACTGGATATATCGTCAGGATCAGGATGTGGCGATCAACCGTGCCTTTATCAGTAAATTTGGCGTTGAGATAGGATCGGTAACTCTGGTGTTTATTCGCGGAACAGCCGCAGCTGCAATCGGGCCGCTCGATTTGTCAAAATGGTCAGAATAACAGCACATGACCGGCCATAAGGGGGCATGAACATGATGAATTTTTTTCGGTGTTTGCTGTTTGCCGTATTATTGATGCCGATTATCAGCGTCACCGCCAGTGCCAATGAGGCTGATGTAAAGTCCCCCAGTATTGAGACGCTGGTGCCGAACGTCGCGCTGGTTGGTGAGGCGCGGTTTAAGGTGTTGTTTTTCAAAATCTATGATGCCGAGTTGTTTGCTCCTGATGGCATTTATTCGCCGGATAAGCCCTATGCGTTGCGATTGACCTATCTGATAAATGCCAAGGAAGACCGGATTGTCAGCCAGACGGTTAAGGAAATGAAGCGTCAGAAGGCCGCCGACACCGCCACCATAGAGTCCTGGATTCCGGCCATGGAGAAAGCCTTTATCAGCATGGATAAGGGGTCCTTTGCAGATTTTATCCATACGCCCGATGGTCGGTTGACCTTGCTGGGTAACGGCGAGCCGGTCAGCGTTATTGATGATCCTGCCCTATCTCGCGCTATTATGGATGTCTGGCTTGGGCCTGATATCAGGGATCGTGACTTCCAGAACGCGCTTCTTGGAAAAACGAAGAAATAGCGAAAGGCGATTTTGACGAAATGAAGCTTGGTGCTTTCTTTTTTGAAATACTACCCCTTCTGGCATTCTTTGTTGGATATCACTATTTCGGGTTGATGGTGGCGGCGGCGTTATCGGTCGGGATCGGGGTGATTATCCTTGGCGCGGTGTGGAAACGCGAAGGTCGGATAGCTGCCTTTCCGCTTTTCTCGCTATTAATGTCAGCCGCCTTTACCGCTGCCGCTTGGGTGTTTGATGACGGCGTGATGATTAAGATCCAACCGACTATTTTCAACGGGCTGTTCGCAGTTGTGCTTCTGGGCGGTCTGGCAACGGGGCGGGCAATGATGCGGTTGTTTTTCGCCAGTCAGTTTTCATTGACCGACGCGACATGGAAGCGCCTCAGCTTTCGCTGGGGATGTTTCTTCCTGGTGTTAGCGGTGGGGAACGAGGCTGCATGGCGGCTGTTGGATGAGGCCGGATGGGTATCCTACAAAACGTTTATTGCCGCGCCCGCCAGCGCTATTTTCATGCTTGCACAATTGCCGCTAACCATGCGGGGACGGATTGCGGACGACCAAAATCTGCCCAAATAAAATAAATCAATATGGCTAGAAGGGGATGCTGCTGCCGTCATAGGCAAAAAACCCGCCTGTGTCCGCAGCTTTAAGATTGTCTAGAACCTGCCACATGCAATCGGCGGAATAGGCGGGGGTGAACAATTTTTCGGGGCGTAGATTCGCCTGAAATGGACGTGATAAATCGGTATCAACCGTGCCAGGATGCAGCGTTGCCACGCAAGCCATCTCGTTGGCGCGCGCCAGTTCAATCGACAATGTTCGCATCAGCTGGTTCAACGCTGCCTTGCTGGCACGGTAGGAATACCAGCCGCCAAGCCGGTTATCGTCGATTGATCCCACCCGTGCTGAAATGGCCGCAAAATGCAGCGGATGCTTACCGCGAAGTACTGGCCATAATTCGCGCGCCAGCAAAACCGGCCCCAGCGCATTCACCGCATAGAGATGCAGCAAAGCCGCGCGGTCAAGATCGGCGACCCGGCGTTCCGGTTTGATTTCGTCTGCGGGGCTATTTGTTGGCCCCTGCAACATCCCCGAGGTGCAGATTACCCGGTCAAGGCGCTCCACCTCGCCCTTGATAGCTGTACCGACCGCATTGATCTCGGCATCTTGGGTGATATCCAACGTCAGCCAAATGGTGTTAGCATCAGGCGGCAGTTCGGCAAATCCCTGCGCATTTTCAGGGGTGCGTGCCGTCAGGAACAATTTATGATTGCCTGCTGCGCGTGCACGGTGCGCCAATGCAAGACCAAGTCCGCGCCCCGCTCCTTGGATCAGGATGTTCATTCCCGGCCTCCAAAAAATTTAAACCTTCGGGCGGGGTGACCGAATGTCACAAGCATTAATGCGCCCGCCATAATTGTAAAAGTGGGGCGCATGCCCCATCTTTTAAAGGCGGTAGGCTGGAAATCTCATTTACGCGGGTAATCCAGCAGAAGATGCTGATAGTTCTATGATGGAGGTCCGCTATGCGTTCACTTAAATTCTCGTCAGTTATTATGACAATGCTGTCCGGTTTACTGGTCAGCCTTTTCGCCTTTCAGTTTGCCGCCCGGGCCAGCGATCTGGTTCTACCAGATCCGTCGATCACAGCCAGCGAAGTTGTTGCGATCCAGATGAAGGCGCTGCAATTTAATGATAATCCGGTACCTGATTTTGGAATTGCCCAGACATGGGCCTTTGCGCATCCCCGAAACCGCATGATGACCGGTCCTCTGCAACGCTTTGCCGGAATGATGAAAGGGCGTGCCTATGGTGTGATGCTTAACCATGCCAGTCATCGGATTGAGTCCGTATCAACTGCGGAAAATCTGGCGAATTTCGATGTTTTCATGGAAACGCCGCAAGGCCGTATTCTTTATTTTGCTTGGACGGTTGAACGCGTCGAAGGCGGCGAATTTGATGGCAGCTGGATGACAGTTGCTGTGTCAACACCGCGTGATGCCGGTCAAGGAAGCTGATATCAGGAACCGGTAAAGGCTGAACAGTTAGCTGATCGATTTACGCTCGCGCCAAAAGGTGAATAAACCGGCGCCCACAATGATCACCGCGCCGCCAAACATCACCGGAGTGATAATATCACCAAAAGCGAAATAACCGATTGCCGCCGATGTAACCATTCCAAGATAGGCAAACGGCTGGAGAAGGCTCGCCTCGGCTTGTTCTAGCGCCTTGATCATAAAGAAATGACCGGAAACACCAGTAATACACAGTAACCCCATCAACCCCCAGTCAGAGCCAATGGGCGGACTCCAGAAAAACGGCATGACCAGTGAAATGGCGATAGCTCCGACAATGCCGGTCCAGAAAAAACTGGTCATGGCAGAATCATCGCGTCCCACATACCGCGTTAAAATACTGTAGGCAGCGAACTGAACCGATCCGAAAATCACGATCAGCGTGTTCCAATGGAACATGCCTGCTTGCGGATCTAGCGCAATTACAACGCCGCAAAACCCTGCGGCAATAGCAAGCCAACGCCGCCAGCCAACGCGCTCCCCAAGAAAGGGCATCGACATCGCCGCAACCATCAGGGGGTAGCTGGAAAAAATCACTTGCCAGCCAACCAACCCAACAAGTGTAAATCCCCAGACGGCGGTGGTGATCTGGCTGATCAGCAGCAGGCCGCGAATGACTTGCAGAACAGGGTGTCTGGTTTCTGCCACACGCTGAATGCCACCGGGGCGTGTTTGGCTGAAAGCCAAGACGAATAGGGCAAAAAACCAATAGCGAATCCCGACGACCGTGATGGGATTATAACTCTCTGCCAACAGTCGAGATAACCCGTCCTGAAGACCAAATGTCCCCGCGCAGCAAATCATAAAAATGATGCCAAGTTGCGGCGAGCGTTTGATCAGGGGCGGGGCCATCGTCATACGCTAACTCTACGCCGGTATCATCGGTCCTGTATGCAAAAATTTATCCGCAGTTTTTATTCAGGCGGCATCCCAGTTTATGGGCGTCTGACCGGTTTTGGTGAGATAGTGGTTGGCGCGGGAGAATGGCTGACTACCAAAAAAACCGTTTCGGGCCGATAGCGGCGAGGGATGAGCGCTGGTGATAATGTGGTGACGCTGCTGGTCGATCACTCCGCCCTTTTCCTGAGCTTTGCGCCCCCAAAGAATAAATACCAGATTGCTGCGTGCATCATTTAACGCCCGGATGGCGGCGTCGGTAAACTGCTCCCAGCCTTTGCCTCTATGCGCCCCGGCCCGCCCATTCTCAACCGTCAGACAGCTGTTCAGCAGCAGCACGCCTTGGCGCGCCCAGCCCTCTAGATTGCCGTGATCGGGGCGGGAAATACCAAGGTCGCTTTCCAGCTCACGGTAAATATTTGCCAAGGACGGCGGCGGGCGAACGCCGTGTAACACTGAAAAGCTGAGACCATGCGCTTGGCCCGGACCGTGATAGGGGTCCTGACCCAGAATCACGATTTTTACCGCTGGAAATGGGGTTAGCTCAAAAGCGCGGAAAATCGCATCGGCGGGGGGATATATACGCTTTCCAGCAGTGGTTTCCTGATCCAGAAAAGTGCCAAGAGCGTGCATATATGGTGTGTCAAATTGATCAGCAAGCCGGTGCATCCAGCTTGCCTCAACCCTGCTTTTGTTGATGCTATCGCTTTGTGTCAGCTCAATTTCCAATCTATCTTATGTTGGCTCCAATTTTGCGGCTGTTCCGTGTTCTGCAACCTTATCCGCTGCATAGGCAAATGCCTCAATTGACAGCGCCATATCATCTTCGCTTAACGCCAGATGGGTATAAAGTTTTGCTGCAGGTTTCAAAACATTTTTTCGCGAACCGCTGCGTTGAAAATGGCTGCGCGGTTGGTATCGCTCGTCAGAATATCGCGGTAGTTGGTGACCGGATTACCGGTAAAAACTACATCAAAAAGTGTCGGGTCGCCAACAATCTGGTGCGGAATATTATGGGCGCTAAGCGGGTCTGAAATGGCGCACATCAACCTGGTGCCAAGATCATTCAGCCGCTCATAGCTTCCGGGTCGACGCAAAATTTCCAGTGTCTTGAGCCCGGCAATAGATGCCAGCGGATTACCGCTAAGCGTGCCGGTCTGAAAGGTAAACCCATCCTCGCCAACAGCGGCTTTATCAAAGTGCCGCATTACCTCTTCGCGTCCCGTAATCGCGGCAAGAGGCAGACCGCCACCGATAATTTTGCCAAGCGTGCATAAATCGGGAACCACATTATATTTTTCCTGCGCCCCGCCATAGGCCAGCCGAAAGCCGGTCACAATCTCGTCAAAAATCAGAATGATGCCATGCTCGGTGGTTTTGCTGCGCAGCGCTTCAAGAAAGCCCGGAACAGGTGGAATCGTGCGTTGCAGTGGCTCGACAATCACCCCGGCGATTTCATCTGCATATTCGTCAATCAGAGCAGCTGCAAAATCGGCGTCATTGAAGGGCGCAACAATCACCTCATCATGGATGGAGTCTGGGATGCCAGCGGAATCGGGAACAGGGCGCGGAAAATTCTGCATGCGCGAGGGAGCAAGGCTCATCAGCGCCTCGGAACTCATTCCGTGATAGCCGCCCTCAAATTTCAAAATCTTGGTTCGGCCGGTATGCGCGCGCGCCAGTCGCATAGCATACATGTCCGCCTCGCCGCCCGTGCTGACATATCGAAGCTGCTGTGCGCAGGCAACGGCGTCGCACATCACCTCAGCCAGTTCAACCCCGGCGGCGTTATTGGCGAAATAGGTTGTGCCGATATCAACCTGCTGCTTGATCGCGGTGTTCACTTCGGGGTGTCCATGGCCAAGGATCATTGGGCCGGAGCTGATCATATAGTCGATAAAATTGTTGCCGTCTTCGTCAATGACTCGGGATCCGGCACCTGACCGAATGAACAGCTCAGGTTCAAAATTACCAAATCCACCTGCGGGAAGAACCGCGCGGGCACGGGCCGCCCAGTCGCTCATAGGTTTTGTTTCGTTCATGCCTATTCTCCTGCTCGGCCCTTACCAATCAATTTACCAAAACATTATGCGAGATAATTTTGGTTATCATCGTGGCTTTCGTCCAGCATAAACTGGCACGATTAAAAGGCAGAGTAATATGAAGAGGAGCGACTAGCTATTCGGCAGCAGATAATGAGCGCATGTCGGCGATGCGCTCAGCAGTTACCAGCGTGATCGCTTCGCGCGCTTCGTCAATAACTGCGCGTCGACGATTTGAAAGGCCAGTAACATTGATCACAGTCACATCCTCAATACCGATAAATTCAAGAACATGTCTGATATAGTTGGTAGCAAAATCAAACTCGGTTCCGGCAATAGTGCCGCCAGAGGTGACAATCACAGTCGCATTTTTATTCGCCAGCAACCCGCGCGGACGACCATTTTCATAGGTAAAGGTGATGTTATCGCGGCAGATTAAGTCAATCCACGCCTTCAGCGCCGCCGGAATAGAAAAATTATAAATTGGTGTTGCGATTATAATATCATCGGCGGCTTGCAACTCGGCCAGCAGCGCGTCGGACTGCGCCAGCAAAGCGCGCTGAATCGATGTGCGGTTTTCCTCAGGGGTGCGATCAGCCTCAATCCACGCGGCATTTACAATGCCAATTCCCTCAGCAAGATCACGGTTGGTGATATCTTTTGCCAGTCGCTGGTCGCGAATAGCTGCAACCATCTCATCAGCAAGCATCCGGCTGACCGAGTTCTGGCGGCGCATGCTCGCGTCAATTCGAAGAATGTTTCTGATGCTACCGGGCATCCTGACAGGCTTTCGGTTGTTATCAGCAGGGCGCCAACGCGGCGCCAGCGTGGTGTTGTCGTGGACAAGAAAAAGAAAAAGAAAAAG
>JAACDV010000192.1 GCA_009936825.1 Bacteroidota bacterium
AAAAATAAAGCCCCGTTCATCTGACGGGGCTTTTCTTCAGCATCGCAGCGCCTCTTTTTACCGATATCTCTATTCGGCTGCTGCAGCCTGTACTGTTTGAATTTCACGCTTTAACTGGCGGGCTTCGACAGCAAGTTCAGCATTGCGCGCCTGCATCAAAAAGGCGTCAAGACCGCCATGCTTTTCAATCGTCCGCATCGCGCTGGTTGACAGGCGCAGGCTAATTCGGCGACCCAGAATTTCGCTCTGCATCGTCGCGCTCTGCAAGTTCGGCAGGAACCGGCGGCGGGTTCTGTTATTCGCGTGACTGACATTATTGCCTGACATCACGGTTTTCCCGGTGATCTGACAGCGTTTGGCCATGAGGTGGCTCCCTATGCTTAAAAATACGCCCTAAACAAAGTCTTCCATAATTGCCCCAGCATAATCGCGAAGGTAACATTGCGAAGGTAACATTGCTAAGATAACGATGTAAACTGCGGCGTTAAGCGGGTTTAAACCCGCACGAAACAACGATGCGTGGGTATAGGCCACGACCCGGGTAAGGTCAAGTCCGAATCGGGACCTGATAATCCGGGCCCGGTCGGCTGCCGCAAGAGTCTTTTATGCATTATTCTCTTACTTGAGCACAAAATCTCTCTCGCTTTAGCGGATTATTAAACCTTTAGGGTTATGGTTAATTATCCTAAAGGTTTAATTCTGTTTTTATCGTTCTTCCTATTCTGCCCGATTAACGGTTCGATTGAACATCAAATTGCAAGCTTGTTAATTTTAAGGCACAAATAAGGACCCGCTGGGAGTTGATATCCGGTCAGGGGACTTATTTCTAGGAGGAGACATTCACAAAGAAAATCCATCACTGAAAGACACGTACATGAATGACACATCCCACAATGTCACAGTACCGCGCCGCAGACACCGTGAAGCGCAACTCAACCCTGCCTCAACCGGACGCCGGTTGAAACGCAACGTCCGCGTTGGAGAACGCAGAACAACCATCGTTCTTGAGGCATATGTCTGGGATTGCATCGACAACATGCTTCAGCGGGAAAATGTTTCACTTGACCATTTTTGTAATTACATCGATTCGGTACGCATTGATTCCAGCATGGCATCGTCGGCGCGTCTGGTTGTTTTGGCCTATTTCCGGTTGATAGAGCAACTGAACAATCCGCCTTTTGTCGATGAAGATATCGAATTGCTTCGCCGTCAAGGCCAGCTTCGCTCTCCGGAGCCATCTACGGCACCCTTGCCGTTGCTACAACTGGCAATCAGACGGTTTTCGCAAGATGAAGCGCGTGTTGAATAGCTTTTTCGGCATCTGGTATTTGGCCTTTTGCCTGCTCGATTGAGTGACATCCATCGGCTTTGATTAACGCCGCCAACTCACGCACGACACTGCCCGGCAGGTTAGGGCCTTGTAATGCCAGCCCCGAATAGAGCTGGACCAGACTGGCGCCAACCAAAATCTTGGCATAGGCCTGCCAGCCACTGGCAACCCCTCCTGCAGCGATGAGCGCCGGGGGGGTGTTGTTTGATCTGCTATTTTCCAATGAACCGCTACTTGTATCAATTTTGGACAGATGCCCTGCCAGTTCCGCCAGAACAATGGTGGCGATTTCAAAAAGTGGCGCACCCGATAATCCACCCCCCTCTACCGCATTAGATGAGCGCAGGCTGACTGGCCGAACGACCGTGGTATTCGTTGCAATCAACCCGTCAATTTTCTCGCCAACAGCAACCTCGGCAATCGCCGCAATCGCATCCGCATCCAGATCAGGGGACAATTTTACAAATAACGGCAGGCTGCACCCCGCCTCAGCCAAACCGTCACGGCCAGCGGCAATAAGCTGACGCAGATTATCCTCAGATTGCAAATTACGAAGACCGGGGGTGTTTGGCGATGAAATATTCAAAGTGATATAATCGGCAAAAGGGGCAAGACGCGCCACCGCCACCCGGTAATCCTGGGTGGGGGAGGCGCTGGTCTTATTCGCCCCGACGTTAATCCCGATGATCCCGGCCCTATGGCTGGATACTGGGCGGAATGTATCTTCCTGGCGGGCCAAATTAGCCGCCACTGCCTCCATCCCCAAACTGTTAAATCCATACCGGTTGATCACCGCATCATCTTCGCGAAGACGAAACACACGCGGGCGCGGATTTCCGGGCTGTGGGTGCGGGGTAATCGTGCCGACCTCGACATGACCAAAGCCCAACGCCAACGCCCCTTCAGGGCAGGCCGCATTTTTATCAAATCCGGCCGCCAGCCCCAGCGGATTCGAAAATTTGAGCCCGGCCACGGTCACCGGTAATTCTGGCAAATGTGGTTTTGGACCGATTTTGTAGCGTAGCGCCTGCACCGCTGCTATTTGGGCCAGCTCGGGCGGCAGTAAACGCGTTGCCCTCGCCGCTAATCGCCAGATCACTTTGCATCTCCGCCAGATGTTTGCGCAACCAGCTTTCCAGCAAGTGCATCACGCATCAGGTCCATAGATTGAGTGCGGCCATAAAGGGCAAAGAATGATCCCATGCGCGGCCCCTCAGACTGGCCAAGCAAAACTTCATACAGGCACTGGAACCAGCTCCGTAGATTTTCATATCCTGCTGCAGTGCCAATCGAATAGACAGCTGACTGAAAATCTTCGCCGGCAGCAGTGTCTGACAAGGTTTCGAGAGCGGCAATCAGCTTTTCAATATGACCGGCCTCAACGGTATCAGCGGCACGGTAAATTTTTTGCGGACGCACACGATCCTGATAATAAGTTACCGCATAGCCGATCATACGGTCGAGTTCGGGGTGCGTTTCGGCACTGACCCCCGGAACATAATCACTGACATAGCGCCAGATGATATCAGGGCTTTCGGCTAGGCAGACTGACGCCAGATTCAACAATAATGTATAGCTGACCGGCAGACCGCTTGCACCGGGTGCGCGGCCATGGATATGCCATGCCGGATTTTCCAGAAGTTCGGCCGGTGTCTGATCCCCCGCCTTGTTGCAGTGCTGGTAATATTCATCAACGGTTTTCGGAATGACGTCAAAATGCATTCGTTTGGCCCGGCGCGGCTGGGCGTACATGAATAGCGATAGCGATTCCGGATTACCATATCGAAGCCATTCTTCAACGCTGAGACCATTGCCTTTTGATTTTGATATTTTCTCTCCGGCGGCGTCCAGAAAAAGCTCATACGAAATACCGATCGGCGGATTACCGCCAAGCGCACGGGTGATCTTTGAGGACTGCCGAACCGAATCGATCAGATCCTTGCCCGCCATCTCATAATCAACACCCAGCACAAACCAGCGCATCGCCCAGTCCGCCTTCCATTGCAGCTTGCACGCCCCGCCAGTGACCAATGTTTCAATTTCGCTACCAGTGTCAGGATCAAGATAGGTAATGCTGTCCCGATCAGGGTGCGTTGCAATCACCTTTGCCTGCAGCACTTTGCCAGTATCAGCGCAAACTGGAAAAAACGGGCTGTAGGTCTCGCGGCGTTCAGCCCCCAATGTTGGCAACATAATATCCATGATGGCGTCATAGCGAGACAAGGCCGTGCGCAACCCGTCATCAAACTGACCTGATTTATAACAGTCGGTCGAGCTGACAAATTCATATTCAAACCCGAAGGAATCCAGAAACGCCTGCAACCGCGCATTATTATGCGCTCCAAAAGAGGAATGCGTTCCAAACGGGTCCGCCACCTCAGTCAACGGCATCCCCAGATAGGGGCTGAGTAACCGGTCCCCATCAGGGATATTGTCCGGCACTTTGCGAAGGCCGTCCATATCATCAGAAAAACACACAAGCCGGGTATTCGCCCCGGTCAGCGTCTCAAATGCCTTTCGCACCATTGATGTGCGAACAACCTCACCGAAAGTGCCAATATGCGGTAGGCCGGACGGGCCATATCCGGTTTCAAAAAGAACCGTATCGCCGCCGCCCGATTTTTCCAACCGTTTGGCAAGATCACGCGCCTCAGCAAAAGGCCAGGCTTTTGCATTGCTGGCGAATTCCTGCAAATTGGCAATAACGTCACTCATCAGTTTATCCTGCGTAAATCGGAAAATATTTTGCGCCTTAATGCGGCAGATAAATCACCCGCTTCCGGCTAGCGCATAGCGCCCATCTATGCCGGAAAACAGGGATGCAAGCAAGTTAGTTGGCACAGAACGGGCGCACCTTATGCCAAACGCTGGCAGGCCTATTATCAAACAAATATCAGGAGCTGGCCTATCATCAGTCAAAAGCATAAATTTGATCACTGGTCGCTTGCCGGAATTAACGCTATATCAAAGGGCATGCAGGACCCTCCTTTCAATTCTGAATTTGATCCCAATTCTGCCGATGGGCAGGGTGTGCCAAAAAACAGCAATGGGGGACTCATTGTTCCAGAACTGCATAGTGCGCCGGTTTTTTATCCGGCAGGAACCCGGTTAATCTGGATATCCGAGCAGGGCGAAATTTCCAACATCACCCGCGGCGAGGCAATTGCACGGCTTAATCAGTCGGTTCCGATTTTGTGTCACCGCCGCTGGAGCGAAGCGCGCGCCGGATGCGAGATCGAGGCATGTCTCGATGTGATGGAGCTATACGCGTTTGTGCGGCCAGCGCGGTTTTGCCTGCCGACACCGCGCGGACTGGCGGCCCAGCTGGCATTGCCGCTGCCTCAAGGCGGTGAAGACATGGCCGCATTGCTGCCGCGCGCAACGTTTATGTTGCTAGATGAACTTGCCGAACAACCGCCAGCCAATCTGCGGGAGGCAGGCGCCATTGCCACAATGATGGCGGCAACGGGGTGGAGTTGGGGCCCGCTAGTACTGGCCCATATTGGTCTTAGCATGCCGCCAGCGGCCCCGCCCGACGGCAGAATGGCGGCAATCTGGTCACGCCTTCCGGAATTTACCGATTTTACCGCAACCCAACCCCCGGGCGCCGCGCCCATTCTTGCCGATGCCGCGCGCGAGCGATTGAAAACAATGCTTGGCGGACATGCCGAGTTGCGCACCACACAATCTGATTACGCCGCCGCGCTGGCCGCCGGATTTGATACACCTGACGCTGGCCCAACCCCTGCCATAGTGCTGGCCGAGGCGGGCACAGGAACGGGAAAAACGCTCGGCTATCTGGCTCCGGCGACGCTGTGGGCGGAAAAGAACGGGGCAGCGGTCTGGATTTCGACCTTTACCCGTACCTTGCAACATCAGATTGCGTCTGAGCTGACGCGTCTTTATGCCGACAGCGGTGAATGGGCGCGCAAGGTGGTGATTCGAAAAGGCCGCGAAAATTACCTGTGCCTTCTTAATCTTGAGGAGGCATTATCGCAACTTGCTGGCGCACCGCGCCGCGGCACCGCGTTGGGATTAATGGCACGGTGGGCGGGCGCAACCGGCGATGGTGATTTAACCGGACCAACCTTTCCTGCATGGCTGACCGATTTGATGGGACGCGGGCAAACGGTCGGACTGGCTGACAGGCGGGGAGAGTGTATCCACAGCGCCTGCACACATTATAACCGCTGTTTCGTCGAAAAATCTGTTCGCCGGTCGCGCCGCGCCGATATCGTTATTACCAATCATGCGCTCGTTATGATCAATGCTGCCTATACCCCACCAGGTGATCGGCGGCGACCAACCCGTTATGTCTTTGATGAAGGCCATCATGTGTTTGATGCGGCCGATAGTGCGTTTTCGATATATCTGAGCGCACAGGAATCTGCTGAAATGCGGAACTGGATTAGGGGCGCCGAAGATGGCAGACGAGGACGGGCACGCGGTCTAAAACGCCGCCTCGATGAGCTGGTGGCCGATGATAAAGATGCCCTTGAGGACCTCGATGCGGCGCTGGAGGCAGCGCGTGATCTGCCCGGGCAGGGGTGGCAAAAGCGGATCAGTAATTCCCAACCAGCCGGCCCAACCGAAGCATTCTTTATGGCATTGCGCCACTCGCTCTATGCCCGTGCCAGCGATGTGGAAAGCCCTTACGATCTACAAGCCTATCTTCATCCCGCCGCCGATGATCTGATCGCCGCCGCCGCGCCCTTGCGCAAGTCATTGGCCGCACTAGCCATTCCGTTGCGCCAGCTGGCATCGCGTCTGAAGAAAATTCTGGACGACAAGGCCGAAGACCTGGAGAGCCCCGAGCGGGCCCGGCTGGAAGGGGCAATCCGAGGGCTGGAACTGCGCGCGGCCGGCCCAGTTTCAGGATGGCAAGCCCTGCTCGACAGCATCATTTCGGGACCTGCCGAAGGGTTTGTTGACTGGATGCAGATTGACCGTATTGATGGTCAGGACCGTGATGTGGGGGGGGCGCGGCATTGGCTTGATCCCACGGTACCGTTTGCGAGCACTGTACTGGAGCCATCGCACGGGGTTGCCATCACTTCGGCAACGCTGCGTGATCCGTTGCCTGCGCTAAAGCCTGACCAGAAAAACACCAAAGCAGATGAACCAGATTCGCCCGAGCCCAAAG
>JAACDV010000193.1 GCA_009936825.1 Bacteroidota bacterium
CACCATAATCGAAAAGGCGGTGATGGTAATATCGCTGCCTTCGCGCACAATATTAGCACGGCCAATCGGGACCACCCAGTCATCATCCGTTGGCACATCAAAGCTTTGGCCGTACATGACCTCATTTTCAAGAAAGATAACCGGGTTCGGATCACGGATCGCGGCTTTCAACAGACCTTTGGCGTCGGCAGCTGACCATGGCGAGACAACTTTTAGTCCCGGACAATGCGCATACCAGCTGGCAAAACATTGCGAATGTTGCGCCGCCACACGGCTGGCAGCGCCGTTCGGGCCGCGAAACACAATCGGGCACCCCATCTGGCCGCCCGACATATAGAGAGTTTTTGCCGCCGAGTTAATGATCTGGTCAATCGCCTGCATGGCGAAATTAAAGGTCATGAACTCAACCACCGGACGCAAATCTGCGAAGGCAGCACCAACACCCAGTCCGGCAAACCCCTGTTCGGTAATAGGGGTGTCAATCACCCGCTTTGGACCGAATTCGGCCAGCAGCCCCTGCGTTACCTTATAGGCACCTTGATATTCGGCAACTTCCTCACCCATGACAAAGACGCGGTCATCGGCGCGCATTTCTTCGGCCATCGCATCCCGCAACGCTTCACGCACGGTTACAGAAACACCATTACCGCTGGCAACAGGTTGTGCCGCCAGCTTTTCCGGTGCAACTCCTGCGGGAGCTACATCGCTTTTTGAAGGGGCGGCATCTGCTGGTTCATTCTGCGGCACGTTTTTGTCTGGTCCGGGCATGCTATCAGCACTATTACCCTCTTCCAAAAGCATGGCGATGGTCGTGTTGACCTTCACATTTTCGCTTCCCGCAGCCACCAAAAGCTGGCCAATTTTACCGTCATCCAGTGCTTCGACTTCCATTGTTGCTTTGTCGGTTTCAATCTCGGCAATCACATCACCGCTGCGCACCTCATCGCCCTCATTAACCAGCCATTTGGACAGAGTACCCTCTTCCATGGTGGGGGCCAGCGCAGGCATTTTTATTTCAATAGCCATGTTTTACCCCTCCACGCGTGAGCCATCGCCATCAACCGGCGCTGGGATTAGCGGTTTTAGAATGTCGGTAAATAGCTCAGACGCATCGGGTTCCGGGCTGTTCTGGGCAAATTCTGTGGCCTTTGTGACAATCGCCTTTACATCGGAATCCATTGATTTCAATGCACTTTCATTGATCCCCTGTTTGATCAGTAAATCACGCAGCTGGTCAATCGGGTCATGCTGTTTTCGCATGGCGTCAACCTCTTCACGCGTCCGGTATTTCGCCGGATCAGACATTGAATGCCCGCGATAGCGATATGTTTTCATTTCAAGAATGTAAGGGCCTTTACCAGCGCGGCAATGCGCCAGCGCCTCAGCACCCGCAGCGCGAACTGCCAGTACATCCATCCCGTCAACCTGACGCCCCACAATGCCGTAAGCGGCTCCCCGATCAGCTAACGAGCGGCCCGCGGCAGCGCGCGTCACCGAGGTTCCCATGCCATATTGATTGTTTTCGATCACAAACAGGCACGGCAAATCCCATAGCGCCGCCATATTAAAGCTCTCATAGACTTGGCCCTGATTAACCGCGCCATCGCCAAGATATGTCATGCAGACATTCGCCTGCTCTTTATATTTATGCGAGAAGGCAAGCCCGCAGCCAATCGGCACTTGCGCGCCGACGATGCCATGTCCGCCAAAGAAGTTTTTCTCCCGGCTGAACATGTGCATAGAACCGCCCTTCCCGCGCGAATACCCGCCCTCACGACCGGTTAGCTCAGCCATTACCCCATCAGCATCCATTCCGCATGCCAGCATATGGCCATGGTCCCGGTATGAAGTGACAACCGTATCCCCCGGTTCAGCAACCGATTGCAGTCCGACAACAACAGCTTCCTGTCCGATATAAAGGTGACAGAAACCACCGATCTGGCCCATGCCGTAAAGCTGACCGGCCTTTTCTTCAAAGCGCCGGATCAACAGCATGTCGCGGTACATCGCTACCAGATCATCAAGTGGCGGCATGTCCTTTTTTGCGCCGTTGCCCGCTGCTGCCTTTGGCGGGCGTCCGGGTTTACGTTTACGCGTTGTTTTTGCTTTATCAGCCATGCCATGCCCTCTTGTGAAAATATCTGTTCAAAATATCTGTTGAAAATATCTGTTCAAAGAGATTCAAAAATAATGCCAAGAAATCACTCTTGGTTTACAGCTTGATTGAAAAAATAATTTTTTCAATAGTTTTATTGCTATGATTTTATTGGATATTTTATTTATAAACTGAAATTCAGTTTACTTCGGGAACTGGTAGGTCTTCCGAAAATTTCAATTTTGAGAGGTCAATTGTAATAATGACATCATTCGGGCCGTACAACCCCAACTCACCGCGTGCTGTTTCTGCCAGCATATCGGCATCTAGCGAGTCACTCTGCATAAGCGCGATACGCTGGGTCAGAAAAACCTGATGTTTTTTCAGAAGGTTCAACCGTTCTTCGGCAAGGATAACTTTCCGGTCGAGTTCGGGGCGCGCCAGAAACCCGCGTTCACCAGCAAAGATGTGAAACCCGAAAAACACCACCACGGCGGATAACACCAGAAAGCTGGCAGTGGTGAAAATTAATCGCTGACGGGCGGCATACATCAGAGGCGCTCCAAGGGTGAATTTGATCACCTGATCATGCTATTGAATCAAACCCGATTCACCGCGTCAAGTAAAAAGCGAATCGCCACGTTTCCTAGTATTTTAAAAGATTTGAGAAGCTTTGATGTGCCCTTTTTATAACTCTAGGCGCGCAGGATACTAGCCCCGGCATAAAGCCCTGATACATCCAGTTCTTCGGCAATCCGCAGCAACTGATTATATTTCGCCAACCGGTCCGAGCGCGACAAGGAGCCAGTTTTAATCTGGCCCGCATTGGTCGCAACAGACAAATCGGCAATAAAGCTA
>JAACDV010000194.1 GCA_009936825.1 Bacteroidota bacterium
ATCGTTTGGAAAATTGTAGGTTTTGTTGTCGGTAATTTCGGCCTCAATGTCATACAGCCCGTCCTCACGTAGAAAACCGTCACATTTAATCCTCCGGTTGTGAAGCTCTTCACGCGGCGCAGGCGGGCTAAGATCAGTTGGGTGATTGCCCGCGTAGGGTAGGGAGGAATTATCCATTTTTAGTGCTCCAAAGTCGTAAGCTTGTTACTTTATTTCCTTCGCGCTTCAAGATTCTGAAACGGATATTGTGAAAGCGGAATTCCTGACCGGGTCGCGGAATTGTGCGACTTTCGACAAGCACCAGACCTGCGATTGTTGAAGCATCCTCATCGGGAAGTTCCCAGCCGAGGGCCCGGTTCAGATCACGGATCGTAACCGCGCCGTCAACAACCCAAGATCCGTCCGGCTGGGCGTTCAGACCGGCGAGATCAACGTCATGCTCATCATCGATATCGCCAACAATTTCTTCCAGAATATCCTCCAGCGTAACAATGCCGCGAAGGTCACCATATTCATCAACAACAACAGCAAAATGTTCACGCCGGCTACGAAATGCCTGCAACTGGTCAAATAACAACGTGGTTTCTGGAATGAAATAGGGCTCGCTAGAGCTATCGTGGACCATCTGGCGGCCAGCTTTTCCGGCGTCGGGCGGCGTGTTCTGGCCAATGGCGCGCAGCAAATCCTTAACGTGAAGTACGCCAATTATATTGTCAGAATTTCCGGCATAGACGGGGTGGCGTGTGTGCGGGGATGCCAACACCATGCTCAAAAGCGCAGGCAGATCGTCATCGGCATTGACCATATTCACCCCGGCGCGATGCGTCATGATTTGATCAACCGAAATTTCGTTTAGATCAAGTACCGACGACAGCATGGCCTGTGTCTCGCGGTCATCAGCATCCCCATCAGCGCCGTGCAGCTTGATCATTCCGCGAAGTTCTTCCTCACGGTCATTATCATCGTCATTGCGCTTGCCGATTAGACTGTTGGCCAATAGCCGAAGCGCAAGCGAAAGCGGCCTCAAAAGCAACACCACAATGCGGACAGCCGGGGCGATTGCCAACGCATATTTGTCAGAATAGGTCAGCGCATAGGTTTTCGGCATAACTTCGGCGAAAACAACCAAAATCAGCGTCATAGTAATCGTTGCCCAGACCAACCCGGCCTCATCAAACACCGAAATGAACACCGAAGTCGCCAGTGCCGAGGCAATCACATTAACCGCATTATTGCCGATCAAAATTGACCCGATCAGCCCTTCACGGTCATCGCGAAGTCGTTCGACAAGCATAGCGCGCCGGTTACCCTTAACCGCCAGCTGGCGCATGCGCGCATCCGAAGCCGCTGTCAGGGCGGTTTCCGCGCTAGAAAAAAAGGCCGACGCCAAAATTAGTAAAATAATGGTCAGGACAAGCCACAGCATGTCCCCAGTGAAATGTGCGGTCATTTTTGCTCCCAGCTGCGACTGGTCTCCAGAATCTTATGCAGCGACGCTGTGCTTACATTATCGCAAACGAAACTATTGCCAATGCCGCGGGGCAGGACAAAACGCATTTCGCCTTTGCGGACTTTCTTATCTCGCTGCATCAGGGCAATCAGCTGATCGGTTGGGGTTTCGCGAACCGGTAGCTCGCCGACGCTGGCCGCCAGGCCGTTGGCACGAAGATGGGCCTTGGCACGAACGCTGTCCTGACCGCTGCAAAGCTCCATCTCGGCAGCAAGATCAAAGGCCAACCCCATACCAGCTGCAACCGCCTCACCGTGAATCAGCGTGCCATCATAGCCAGCGACGGCTTCGAATGCATGGCCGAATGTATGGCCAAGATTTAGCAGCGCACGCTGCCCGGTCTCCAACTCATCGGCTTCAACAATACGCGCCTTGGCAGCACAGGATGTTACAATCGCATGTGTCAAGGCAGCCGGATCACGTTCCAGAACCGCGCTGCCATGACCCTCCAGCCATTCAAAAAATGCGGCATCGCCAAGAAGACCATATTTTACGATTTCGGCATAACCGGCCCGAAGCTCACGCGCGCTAAGACTGTCCAGAGTGGCGGTATCGATCAACACCGCGCGCGGTTGATGAAACGCCCCAATCAGATTTTTTCCGGCCTGCGCATTCACCCCTGTTTTGCCGCCAACTGAACTGTCAACCTGCGCCAAAAGCGATGTTGGTACCTGAATAAAATCAACGCCGCGCATCAGGCTGGCAGCGGCAAACCCGGCAAGATCTCCAACAACCCCGCCGCCAAGCGCAATCAGCACCACATCGCGGTCAACGCCTAGCGCCAGAATATCCTCCAGCAAAGCTGACAGCACAGACATGCTTTTGCTAGCCTCACCGGCGGCAACGCTCAGGCTGTCGCACCGGCGCGCGCTCTGCTGGCAGGCGCCGATAAGTGGGGCAAGATGAAGCGGGGCGACATTGGTGTCGGTGATAATGATGACGTGGCGGTCCGCAATCAGCTCGCCAAAATGTCGGTCCGCACTCGCAATCAGATCGCGGCCTATAAAAATATCATAGGCCCGCGGGCCCAGTCCAACAGTCAACAAGGAAGATGTTTGCATAATGATATGGCCTATGTGACCGCCAGATGCGTGTCAAGTGCGCGCATAACCGCATTGGCGGCCCCGACGGCCGATAATCCGTCCGTATTCACCGTAATATGAGCCTTGGCATAGTCCGGTGCGCGTTTGGTACTAAGGCGGCGGAGCAGGTCGAGCGGATCATCGCCATGCAACATCGGACGACTGTTTGTTGACCCAATCCGTGTCATTAGTGTTTCAGGTTCTGCTCGCAGCCAGATGATAGTCGTCTCGCTGCATAGCAACTGGGCGGTCTCGGAGTTGCAAATAGAGCCGCCGCCCGTTGACAGGATTATCGGACCGTCGCCAACGGCATTGGTAACAACGCGGCGTTCAATGTCGCGAAATTTTTTCTCACCTGCGAGTTCAAAAATTTCGGAAATGCTGATCCCCGCGGCCTTTTCAACTTCGGCGTCGCTATCAATAAAGGGCAGATTTAACGCGCCAGCAATCCTGCGGCCAATCAATGATTTGCCGCTTCCCATCATACCAACCAGCGATACTGGCCGTAGAATGGTAGATTTGAACTCAAATTCGCCCGACATCGAAACCCTTTCTAATTATTGTCGACGTATTGGCCCGACGTGATGATAAGACCGGCCAATATCGATATACTACTAGTATCATAATGTGCCAATGACGGCAGGAAAAGCCGATAGGCATCGAATCTTGCGATAAATTACGAAGCTACAGTCCCCCGTAATTCACTTTAGATTCCTGGGGGAGTAAAGCTGACAATAACGTTGGCAAATGGCCGGTTTAGCCGCGTTTGCCCTATTGCAGACATAATCTTGCCATACACAAACGCTCTGCTAATTATAGTCCATGTCTGGTAATCTATGACCGGTCCGAAACCTGCGGAGTTCATATGAATCGCTTTGGTATAGTTATTATTGTCATCGCAGCCGTTGCCGCTGCGGGGTTGTTTGCGCTCTCAGCATGGCAAATTCCGGCTCCTACTGTCGCTGTGAACAAGGTCATCCCAGATGAACAGCTTTCTAAATAAAACCGTCCCGACTTTGCAAGCCTTCCCAGCGCTTGGAATGATGCTTGCTGGAATGATGTGGGCAGCTTTGCCGGTCAATGCGCAGACGTCGGACCCAATCAATCTTTTGGCGACAGTTGATAATACCACTGTCACCAAACCAGTACCGCAATCCGGATCTGACGAAACATCCGGGAGCGCGCAGGAAATTTCATCGATTGATGAGGCAATTGATAGTATCGAAAGCGCCGCTGGCGACGATGCTACACCAAACAATACCGCTGCCGATACTGCCGCCGGAACTGTTACCCAAGCCATAACCAATGAAGTTGGTGAAAATACGGGCACCAACGCTGACGCCGATGCTGGCACCGATTCCGGGGTTTTTCTTGTTCGCAAATCCGCCCCGGTTTCCAGCGTTGCCGATATTGGCATTGTGAAGGTGGACAGCCCGCAATCTAGCCTGACGCAGACAATCTGGCGCGGCACGCCGGTTGATCGTGCGCTGTTTCTTCTTAATAACGGGCTCAATAGCGAGGAGACAGCGGGGCCATCGCGGGCGATTGCCGATCTGGCGCATTCCGTCGTTGCACATCGTGCTGTTCCACCCGAAGGCGCTAGTGATAGTGCCGAGCTGCTGGTTAATGTCAGGTTGGCGTGGCTTGCAGCCGCTGGACGTTCTGAAGATCTTGCTGGATTGATCGATCAATTGCCGAATGATGATGTTTGGCTTGATTGGAAAAAGTGGCTCGTTGAAACGCAGCTTATGGCGCGCCGTGACGATGAGACTTGCCGCAATGTTAAGTATCAGGTCAGTCGCACGCTGGAGCCGTTTTGGCATAAATCAAAGGTGATTTGCAGTGCCGCGCAGGGCGATTCCGCAGGGGCACAATTCGGTGTCGATATCCTGATGGCCTCGGGTGTGAATGATCCGGTCTTCACCGCCCTTGTCGGAAAATTGCTGAATGACAGCGAGGTAGGCCCGATTGATCCGGCGCTACTGGATCCACTGCATATTGTGCTGATGGACGCGGCGCATCATCCGATTGATATTGATGGTCTGAATGCGCTTTCATCGGGCTCGATACAGACTGCTGTGGGATTGCGTTATCTGGATGCTGACGCGCGGATGGTCTCAACCTACGCGGCGTTGCAGCATGGCCTGATTGATCATCAGAAAGCTGCCAAACTTTGGCGCAGCGTTACGATTGCGGCCGATAAGTCTAATGACGCCGAAAGTACCAGTGCTGATTTGGCGCTAGCGCGGCACCAAAGTATGCCCACACCTTTGACGCGTGCGCTGGTTTGGCGCGCCCTTGATGGTGAAAAATCTGCCGCGCGGTTGGCCCTAATTGCCGCTGCCCTTGATGTTGATATTGCTGATGGGGCAGGGCTGATCATGGCCCCGCTTTACGCTGATTTAACGCGGGAAGCCTTGGCTCTCGAAGGTGCCGATGAGGTGCTGGCAGCAGATGAAACCGGCCTTTCTGCCAGGCTCGGGCTGATGCTGGCGGCGGTGAATGACGGTGAAATGCCGGACGTGTTGGCGGGCGAGACCAGTCTTGCCGCGGCGGCGCTTATGCAAAATCTTGATGCGGGCGGAATTGACGATGCGGGCGATGTTGCCAATCTGGAAACGCTGAACATGTGGCAATTGCTGCCGTTGGTTGAAAGAACCGCCTCTCCCGAAGCTAAACTTGGAACAAGCGGTATAAATTCGCAATGGTTGCAAACCGCCAGTCTTGCATCGATGGAGCCTGCTAGTTTCCTGTCGGTATCGCCGATCATGTTAAGAGCCCTTGAAGCGGCGGCGAATGAAAACCGTGTGGGCGAAGCCGCGTTGTTGGCACAGCGGGTGATCGCCGATATTGATCTTGCTATGCTTCATCCTGCTGACGCCAATCGCATTGCTATTGCACTGGCATCAATAGGTCAGGATGGCACCGCGAGTCGCTTTAAGAGCGAGGTTGTCAGCATGCATCTTCTGGCTGCTGCTATGTCGTATATACCTGACCTGTCCGTTCAGAATCCGATAATACAACAGGTGCAACAGGTGCAACAGGCGGAAGAGGCACCAGCGGTGCAAGAGCCACAGGATGAGCAAAATCTTCAAATCGAGCAAAATCTTCAAGGTGAGCAAGGGGTAATCGCCAAAGATGAAGGTGCTGGCGAGGAAGTGCCAGTTGCGGCGGAGGACCCAATTTTGCCAGCGGCGGAAGATTCCACCAAATTAGCCAATGACCAGTAAAACCAAATTATCATCTGGATCCAGCGGCCAAATTACGGACCGTTTGATCACCGAATTTTTGCAAGCCATGTCAGCGGATCGCGGCCTAGCGGCTAATTCGCTGGCGGCATATCGGCGTGATTTGACCGCGGTTCTGGGTGGTCTTGTGCAGAGTGGTCAGCATTTTGTCAGTTGTGATGCTGATGATATTCGGGCGCTGCTATCCATCTGGCATGATGCGGGCCTTTCGCGGCGTACGGTGTCGCGCCGAATTAGTGCGATGCGCCAGATGATGGCTTGGCTGGTTGAAGAACGGCTTCGCGAAGACAATCCTTGCCGCTGGATCGACAATCCGAAACAACAACCGTCGCTTCCAAAAAGCCTGTCCGAGGCAGAAATATCGGCATTAATCTTGGCCGCTACCTCTGCCACGCCGCGCGCAAATGCCTTGTTGATGAGCGCAATGCTGGAACTGCTTTATGCTACCGGATTGCGGGTCTCGGAGTTGGTGTCGCTGACGTGTGATGCGTTTCGGCGCGATCAGGAAACCATTATTGTTACTGGTAAGGGGGGGCGTGAACGGCTGGTGGCGCTGGGTGCACCGGCGCGTAATGCGGTTGCTTCTTGGTTGGAATGGCGTGACTGCAACGGGGATTATGTGACTTCGGGGTTTTTGTTTCCGACGCCAACTGGCCATATATCGCGTCAGGAATTTTCTGTTCGGCTGAAAAAGCTGGCGATGGCTGCCGGTCTTGATCCGCGCAAGGTCAGCCCACACGTTGTGCGCCATTCATTTGCTACCCATATGTTGAATCGTGGTGCCGATCTTCGCGGTCTGCAGATGCTGTTAGGGCATGCGGATATTTCAACCACGCAGGTTTATACGGCAACGCGCCCTGACCGACTGGCGGGATTGGTCGCATCGGCGCATCCGCTTGCGCACAGGAATCAACAGGACTAAAGTCACGCTGGTAGGTTTCAACTCTGTCTCGACAACATAGAAAATAGGCACTCATGCGACATTTTCTGGATTTTGAAAAACCGATTGCTGCCCTAGAGGGAAAGGTGGAAGAGCTCCGCCATATGAGTTCCGACGGCAGCATTAATATCGCCGATGAAATTGGCAAGTTGCAGACCCGCATTGAACGCGAGTTGAAAACAACTTACGAAAAGCTGGGTCCGTGGGAAAAAGTTCAGGTGGCTCGCCACCCCGAACGACCGCGTGTCAGTGCTATTATTAACCAGCTTTTCGACGATTTTACGCCGCTATCCGGTGACCGGAATTATGCTGAGGATTACGCTGTGATCGGCGGTATGGCCCGCTTTCGTGGTCAGGCCGTGATGGTCATGGGAACTGAAAAAGGCAGCAATACTGAAGAGCGCATTAAGCGCAATTTTGGTATGGCGCGCCCCGAAGGATACCGCAAGGCAGCGCGATTGATGGAGCTTGCTGGCCGATTCGGGCTTCCGGTTTTGAGTTTTGTTGATACCGCAGGTGCCTATCCCGGCCGCGGCGCAGAAGAGCGCGGTCAGGCTGAGGCCATTGCCACAGCTATCCGCGCCTGCCTTCGTCTTCCTACCCCGATGATTGCCAGCATTGTTGGCGAAGGGGGGTCAGGTGGGGCGATTGCGCTGGCAACGGGCAATCGCGTTGTGATGTTTGAGCATGCTATCTATTCAGTTATTTCGCCCGAGGGATGTGCGTCAATCTTGTGGCGTAGTAGCGAGCATGCAAAGGAAGCGGCAGAGGCGCTGCGCATAACCTCATCGCACATGATGGATTTGGGTGTGATTGATGCCATTGTTCCAGAACCGCTGGGCGGGGCGCATCGTGATCAGGCGGTGGCGATTGCCAGTCTTGGCGATGTGTGTTTTGAACAGCTATAGGCGCTTGGATCAATGGATCAGGAGGCGCTGATTGCTGACCGTGAGCAGAAATATTTGTCAATCGGCGATCGCACTACCAGCTAACGTCGAGGCTAAAACCCCGGAATAGCTATGATAAAAGCATATCCAGCTTACCGGCGCGTTCCAGTGCGTAAAGCTCATCGCACCCACCAATATGATCATCATTAATAAAAACCTGCGGAACCGAGCTGCTCCCCCCGGCACGACTGCGCATTTTTGCCCGTAAATCGGCATTGAGTGTCACATCAATCTGATCATAAGTGACATTTTTACTGTTCAATAAATGAAGGGCTCGCATGCAATAGCCGCATGTCATCGAGGTGTAGATTTCAATCTTGGTCGGGGTGGTCTTGGTCGGGTCAAACGCTGAAGGCATGATTTCTCCTTAAATTCCGGCGCGGAGTGTATCGGGCATTACCGCGAAATAAAACAGACAAATGACAGTGGAATAGAAATTTCTGGGGAGGAGTCCAGGGAGAAGTCCGGGGGTATGTTAGATAACACGCGCCATTACCAATGCCGAAATGTCACCAGCACCGGCGGCCTTTAATGCCCTGCTTGCCGCGAAAATCGTGGCGCCAGTGGTCATCACATCATCCACCAGAAGAACGCGCCGTCCGACCAGCATTTCGCGTGCATTGGGATGCACATCAAAAGCGCCAATCATATTGGTCTGGCGTGCATGACGACTTAACTGTCCTTGCGTTTGCGTTCGCCGTCTGCGCATTAGAATTTCGGGTGCATACTGACCTTTGCCAGTATGGGTGCATAAAAAGCGGGCCAATTCGGCCGACTGGTTGAACCGCCGCTGTAAATACCGCCAGCGATGCAACGGGATAGGAATGATCAGCGGGTCTTCGCGGTTGGCGGTATCGAACTTTGTGATATTTCCCCCAATATTTGTCTCGGGACTTGTCTCAGGACTTGTCTCAGGGTTTTTGGCGGGGCTGAATTCAACAAATCGGCTGGCCAGCATTCGTCCCAACAGCGGCACCAATTGCAGTCCGTCGCCATGTTTTAATTTCAGGATCAACGCGCGCGACATGTCATCATATTTCAACCCGGCGCGAATTGCTGCCAGTGGCGGCGGTTTAACCCAGCAGGATGCACAGATCGAATCGATCGCCAGACCAGAGGTTAAATCCGGTTCCGAACTGGTCAATGTTTCGGCCAACGGCAATCCGCATTTCTGGCAAAAGGGTGTCGTTATTGGTGATAATGCGCTCCAACACCCCGTGCAAAGACCGGTGCTATCGGCGAATTGTCTGCAGATCACGCATTGATGCGGTAGGATAATGGCCGCGATTCGTTGCAGGAAGGCACGCATGATGGGGCTGGATCCTAAAGTTAAGCTATATTGCAGAGTAAACGAGGG
>JAACDV010000195.1 GCA_009936825.1 Bacteroidota bacterium
AAGAACCATAGTAATAAGAAAGGGCGGTTAAAGTGCCACTAGGCCAACCCGCAGGTTCAGGGCAACAACTCGCATTGCGCTTTATGCCGCATCATCGCATCAACCAGCGTGATTGCCATCATTGCCTCGGCGACCGGAACGCCCCTGATACCAACGCACGGGTCATGTCGTCCTTTGGTTCTGACGTCCACATCCTTGCCATCAAGATCTATTGATCGCCGGGGTGTCAGGATCGAGCTTGTCGGTTTAATCGCGACGCGAACCACCAGTTGCTGGCCAGTAGAAATACCGCCAAGAACGCCGCCATTATTATTACTCAGAAAATCTGGCCCGTTATCGCCGACCCGCATCTCATCGCCGGCCTCACTGCCATCCATCGCGGCGAGACTAAAGCCGCCGCCAATCTCAACCCCTTTAACAGCATTGATGGTCATCATCGCCGCCGCTAATTCGCTGTCCAGTTGGCCATAAATCGGCTGGCCAAGTCCGGCAGGAATGCCGTCAGCGACAATTTCCAGAATTGCGCCGCAGGAACTACCAGCTTTGCGAACACCGTCAAGATAGCTCTCCCATTCGCTGGCCGCGAGCGGGTCAGGACAGAAAAAGGGGTTATCATCAACCGCCTTCCAATCCAGACGCGTGCGGTCAATGGCATGCGGGCCGATTTGCACGACACCGCCTCGAAGGACAAAATTCTCGCCCAGTGCTGCTTTCAAAATCTGGTCGGCGATGGCACCAGCGGCAACGCGAACCGCGGTCTCCCGAGCAGATGATCTGCCGCCGCCCCGATAGTCACGGATGCCATATTTGGTCTGATAGGTGAAATCGGCATGTCCGGGGCGAAACTGGCGGGCAACTTCACCATAGTCAGCCGAGCGCTGATCCTTGTTGCGGATCAGCATGGCGACAGGCGTGCCGGTTGTCCGGCCCTCAAAAACACCCGACAGAATTTCTACCGTATCATCTTCACGGCGCTGCGTTACAAACCGGTTTTGACCCGGTTTGCGGCGGTCAAGATAAGGCTGAATAACATCTTCGGACAGCATCAGCCCGGGCGGCACCCCATCGACAATACAGCCAATGCCGGGGCCGTGGCTTTCCCCAAAACTGGTAAAGGAAAACAGCTGTCCAAAACTGTTGTCACCCATATCAGACGACCGAAATATCTGGCGCGTCGACGGCCTTCATGCCAACAACGTGATAGCCGCAATCAACATGGTGAGTCTCGCCAGTTACGCCAGAAGATAGATCAGACAGCAAATACATCCCGGCCCCTCCAACATCAGCAAGGGTGACATTGCGTTTCAGCGGCGAGTTGTATTCATTCCATTTCAGGATATAGCGAAAATCACCAATGCCAGACGCTGCCAGTGTTTTCATCGGGCCGGCTGACAGGCTATTGACGCGGATGTTACGCCCGCCAAGATCAACAGCCAGATAACGCACCGATGCTTCTAGGGCGGCTTTGGCAACGCCCATGACATTGTAATGCGGCATCACGCGCTCGGCTCCGTAATATGTCAGGGTCAACAGTGATCCGCCGTCATTCATCATCGCAGCGGCCTTACGCGTAATCTCGGTAAAGGAGTAAACCGAGATATCCATCGTGCGCTGAAAATTATCACGCGAGGTGTCGACATATCCGCCCTTTAATTCTTCTTTGTCGGAATAGGCGATGGCGTGCAGCACAAAATCCAGCGTACCCCATTCGCTGGCCAGCCGGTCAAACACGGCATCAACACTGGCCTCGTCGGTAACATCGCATGGCAGGACAAGATTGCTGCCAACAGACTCGGCAAGCGGGATAACCCGCTTTTGCAAGGCCTCACCCTGAAAGGTAAAGGCCAGCTCAGCGCCCTGTTCAGCCAGTTTTGAGGCAATACCCCAGGCGATTGAACGTTCATTCGCAACCCCCATGATCAGGCCGCGCTTGCCCGCCATCACACCTGATCCCGCCTTGACATCTGATGGTGTCTTTTCTGACATTATTTTTTCCACCTTTTTGGTACCTGACTCGCGCCAAAACAGCGCCTTTGTGATTCAGGCACCTAGTTTACACGACCTCTTCAGCAGAACAAGCCGTGCAAGAGGATTGGATGGATTAGAGGGCTGTTCTGCCGGATTTAACCCATTGCCGGCACCACAAGCGCAAAAATATAGACCTCGCGGGGGCCTAACGAAGACTATATGTGGTTTTGCGGTTGATCTCCACGCGCTCACCCTGGGCAAGAGGTCCGCTGGTTTCCAGCGTGATAATTTTGCCGTCTACCTCAATGCGGTGCCGATATCCGGTGATTTTCTCAACATTCTCTTCGATCATCACCTTGCGGATATTGCAAACTTCTTGCTGGCGATAGCCGAGTACCTGTCCGGAGCCCGATTTTTGCTGATTTTTGGCGTGTTCACGCCCTAGCAATGCGCCCACGACCGCGCCTGCCGCTCCTGCGCCTTCACTGTCGGATGTTTTATTGCCAATGGCTGATCCCAGCACTCCGCCGATGATCATCGCACCAAGATCGGATTCACCGCCGCTTTTGGCCTCACCATAAACTGGTACTTCCTGAATCTCGCAAACACGCTCGTCCGAAGGCGTTTTTCGAATATAGCTGGTCATCATGGGATCAGAGCGCGTGACGTTGCCGATTACAGTCTCAATACGGGTTTCCGCCATGGCGCCGGTCACGCCGGTTGCCAGTGTCCCGATAAATGTTAATCCGAAGATGGCTGTACCCGCGACTTTGGCGAGGTTAAAATTTCCCGTGCCATCAGAATGTTTTTCATGTGATGCGAGTGATGAAATTTGTGCCATGTTGCTTGTTCCTTTTGAGATAGGGAGTCTCAGCTTCTCTTTGGATAATATTCTGTAACTGCCTATATGTGCCTGCCGATATGTAACCATCTGTATGTAACCGTCTATAAAGGGCTCAACTTCGCAGATAAGTGTTCCGGCGGGAAAATTATTATTGTTCGTTTTAACCAACAATTCGTACCAAAATGTGGCAAGATCGGCGCGATGGAGGTTTTTTTTTGCCCCCGTTGCGAAACTGGCACAAAAATCCCATTTTAAGCATCAGCAGAAGGCAACAACATCTTCGCTGCACGTTAACGCCCACATCATCAGGGAAATACAGCAATGGAAATCACCTCAGATACAAACCCGTTCGACCTATTTCAGACATGGTATGATGAAGCGCTCAGCAGCGAGATCAATGATCCTGATGCGATGGCGCTGGCCACTGTTGATGGTGATGGCATGCCGTCAGTGCGGATGGTGTTGTTAAAGGAATGGGATGCTCAAGGCTTTGTTTTCTATACGAATTATGAAAGCCGCAAGTCGGCAGAACTTGTCGAAACCAGCAAGGCAGCTTTTTGCATTCATTGGAAAAGCCTGCGCCGTCAGGTTCGTGTTGTGGGGCCAGTGGCCAAGGTTGATGGCGCGCGCTCGGATGCTTATTTCGCCACACGTGGCCGCAACAGTCGTATCGGGGCATGGGCATCGGCGCAGTCACGCCCGCTGGACAGCCGTGCGCAATTAGCCAGCGCTGTCGCTTCGGTTCAGGCGCGTTTTCCAGATGACGTTCCGCGTCCCCCGCATTGGGGCGGTTTTATCATTACCCCGCAGGAAATCGAATTCTGGCACGATGGCGCCGACCGGTTGCATGACAGATTCCGCTTCAGCAAAGATGGCGCAGGCGACTGGAATCCGCAGCGGTTGAACCCCTAAGCTGAAATTGGGTAAAACTGGTCGCATGACAGACGCTTTTTTGCGTTGATTTGCCTACCATTCATTCTGCTAGGCTTTTTTAGCTGGTCGCGGCAAAGGGGGAGTCCATTGCTCGCTTGTTGGTGTGTCCCTGTGCGATTGGTGTTTTTGTGATCATCGGGACTGATTAGCCAATTTTTGTTTTGGAGAGGGTCAAAATGAAAACACATGCACGTGTAGTCGTTATCGGTGGCGGCGTTGTCGGGGTTGGAACGCTCTATCATCTGGCGAAAAAGGGCTGGTCCGACGTCGTTCTGCTTGAACGCAAAGAGTTGACATCAGGTTCGACATGGCACGCGGCGGGGTTGCTGCCCCTGTTCAATATGTCCTATTCGGTTGGGCAAATTCACAAATATTCGGTGAAGTTCTATCAGGAACTTGAAAAAGAAACCGGCATGGATGTGGGCTTTCGGAATGTTTCTAACATCCGGCTAGCCGCCACCCAGGACCGCATGGATGAATATCGCCAATATGCGGGGGTTGCCAGCACCATTGGAGTTCAGGTTGATTTTCTAACCCCGGATGAGGTGCATGATCTATGGCCGCTATGCAACACCGATGGTTTGATCGGGGCCATCCGGCATCCAGATGATGGCTATATTCAGCCAGCCGACCTAACTCAGGCAATGGCCCGCGGGGCGCGTGATCGCGGTGCCGAGATTTACCGCAATACCACGGTGACTGCCATCCGGCGGACATCTACGGGGGAATGGCAGGTGACAACAGACAAGGGCGAAATCAGGTGTGAACATATTGTCAGCGCTACCGGCAATTTTGCCCGGCAAACTGGCCGCATGGTCGGGCTGAACGTTCCGGTGATCCCTGTTGAGCATCAATATATCGTTACCGAAGCGCATGACGCTATTCGCGAAAGACAGGCATCGGGCCTTCCTGAAATGGGGGTTTTGCGCGATTCCGATAATCGCTGGTATATGCGTGAAGAGGCGGGAGGGTTGATCCTTGGGCCTTATGAAAGAGGCGCGCCAGCCTGTTATGTTGACGGGCCTAGCAGCGATTCTGAATATGAATTATTCCAAGAAGATCTTGAACGTCTGGAGCCGCATATTGAATCGGCAATCGAACGCGTTCCGGCTTTCGGCGAAGTTGGCGTCAAAAGGGTCTATAACGGGGCGATCGCCTATACCCCCGACGGCAACCCGATCATTGGACCGGCATGGGATGTTCCTAATTTCTGGCTGAGCGAGGGTCATAGCTTTGGCGTGACAGCGGCTGGCGGCGCCGGATGGCAACTTGCCGAATGGATTGTCGAGGGGGAGCCGTCTGTTGATATGCTGGGCGTTGATCCGCGCCGCTATGGTAGTTACGCCACCGAATCTTTCCTTCGGGCGAAGAATGAAGAAGCATATGAAAATGTGTTTGTAATTCATTATCCCGATGAAGAGCGCGGTGCTGCTCGTCCGCTTCGCACCGCTCCTTGTTATGATCGGTTGAAAGCGCTGGGCGCGGTGTTTGGGCAGAAATTCGGGTGGGAGCGGGCCAATTGGTTTGCCCCCGAAGGAACGCCGCAGGAAGATCATTGGTCTTTCCGTCGATCTAACTGGTTTGAGCATGTTGGCAATGAAGTTCGCCATACCGCTGCCCATGCCGGAATTCTGGATATGTCCGCCTTTGCCAAATGCCGGATTTCAGGTCCGGGTGCTGAGGCTTTCCTGGATAATTTGGTGGCGAACAAACTGCCAAAAAAGATCGGCAAGGTGTCCCTTGCCTATGCGTTGACCAATGCTGGCGGCGTGCATTCGGAATACACCATCCAGCGTGAGGCCGAGGATAGTTTTTACATTGTCTCGTCGGGGGCTGGACAGCGTCTTGATCATGACTGGATCAAAAAGCATATGCCCGACGATGGCTCGGTCCGTTTTGACAATCTGACAAATTCAATCGGTGTACTGGTGCTGGCCGGGCCGCGGGCTCGAGATATCTTGCAGAAATTGACGCGCACCGACCTTGGTAATGAGGCCTTCGGGTGGCTGTCTAGCAAGATGATCGATGTCAATATGGCTCCGGTCATGGCGTTCCGGATGAATTACGTTGGTGAGCTTGGCTGGGAGCTTCATCATCCGATGGAGTATCAGAACCATATTTTTGATGCGTTGATAGAAGCAGGGGCAGAGTTTCAGTTGAAACCGTTTGGCATTCGGGCGATGGATGCGATGCGTCTGGAAAAATCCTACCGGATGATAGGAACTGAATTATCGATTGAATATGCGGCACTGGAAAGCGGGCTGCACCGGTTTGTTCATCTGAATAAGGGGCAATTCATCGGCAGTCAGGCGCTCATCGCATGGCAGGAAAAGGGCTTTGCTAACAGCCTTGTGACCATCGAGGTCCATGACGCAATCGATGCCGACGTGATTGGTGGTAATCCGATTATGCTGCCAGACGGCCACCTTGTCGGGCGTGCTACCAGTGGCGGTTATGGTTTTCGTGTAGGTAAATCACTGGCAATGGCGATGGTGCGGCCCGATCTGGCGGCCTCTGGAACCCAGTTGATGATCGATATTCTGGATCAGCGCCTGAAAGCAACGGTGATAGATGAATCGCCGTATGATCCCGATAATGCCAAGCTGCGGGCCTAAGCCGGCAATTTGATGAATGAAAGGCGATCCAATGGCGGAAAAAGACCCTGATCAGCGTCGTGGCCGACGTGGCGGGGGGCGTGATGCCCGGCGCCAGCTTCGCAGCGGCGGCGGCAATGTTGCGCAGGTCCCTTACATCACCCGTGGTATTCCACCGGTCGATATTCTGAGCGACGAGGCTGCCGAACTTATCGAGAATAATGCGGAAATCGTTCTAGAAGAAATTGGCATCGACTTTCTGGAAGACCCGGAAGCGCTGGATATGCTGCGCGGTGCGGGGTGTGACGTGCGCGGTAGCCGTGTGCATTTCCCGCGCGGTCTTGCGCGCCAACTTTGTGCAACAGCCCCCTCAAGCTTTACCCAACATGCCCGCAATCCAGCAAGGTCTGTTGAAATTGGCGGCAATAACATGGTGTTTGCACCGGTCTATGGCCCGCCCTTTGTCCGTGATCTTAATAATGAACGCCGCTATGCCACGATTGAGGATTTTCAGAATTTCGTTCGCCTTGTCTATATGCATCCGGGATTCCACCATTCGGGGGGAACGGTGTGTGAGCCTGTCGATCTGCCGGTAACGAAACGTCATCTGGAAATGATTTATGCGCATCAGAGCCTGTCCGACAAACCCTATATGGGGTCGGTGACTGCGCCCGAACGCGCGCAAGATACAGTCGATATGTCTAAAATCTTGTTCGGTGATGAGTTTGTTGAAAACAATACGGTGCTGACCAGCCTGATCAATGCCAATTCCCCGATGACGTGGGATGCGACAATGCTGGGCGCCCTAAAGGTCTATGCCCGTAATAATCAGGCAGTGATTACCGCGCCGTTCATTTTGGCGGGTGCAATGTCGCCGGTATCGGTTGTTGGAACACTTACACAAACGCTGGCTGAGGCGATGAGCGGGATTGCTTTTACCCAGCTTGTTCGTCCGGGTGCTCCGGTAATTTTTGGCAGTTTTGCCAGCTCGATGTCGATGCAAACCGGGGCGCCGACCTTCGGGACGCCGGAACCGGCTAAGGTGCTTCTTGGTGCGGCTAAACTTGCCCGGCGGCTGGGTGTTCCTTTCCGTTCGGGGGGCTCGTTAACCGGGTCCAAATCCGCTGATGCGCAGGCCGCCTACGAATCTGCCAACACCATTTTACCAACGGTTCATGGCGGGGTGAATTTTGTTCTTCACGCTGGCGGCTGGATGGAGGGTGGACTGGTTGCCGATTTTGCCAAACTGTTGCTGGACGCTGATCAGTTGACGATGATGGCCAGCATGGTTGAAGCTATTGATATCAGCGAAAATGGGCAGGCGATGGACGCGCTTCGCGAAACTGGCCCGGGCAAGCATTTTCTGGGATCAAGCCACACACAAGCAAATTTCGAAACGGCGTTCTGGCGCTCAGATCTGGCCGACAACAACACCTATGAGCAATGGTCCTCTGAGGGGTGTATCGAAAGCCATGCGCGCGCGCGTACCCGTGCCAGTGAAATGCTGGCAACCTATTCGGCGCCTGACCTAGACCCGGCGATTGACGAGAAGCTTCGCGCGTTCATCGATAAAAGAATGGAAGATCTTCCAGATTCGGAATATTAGGCCCGAAAGGCGACGCCAAATTCCAGCGCCGCATCTTCCAGCCAATCGGCTACATACGGCGCAAAGCTGGTCCGGCAGATCAGGGTAAATTTATCCTGATCGATTGCCAGCAACGTGATGGCTGCGTGCGAAAGAAGGGTTTGCGCCGCATGCCCTGCAGCAAATTTTGACGGGTGAAGGTCCAGTGCGCACCCTTTTGCCAGAACCCGGCGTAGCGCAGGGCCACGAAGGTTAAGAGCGCAAAGACTGTCGGTTACGTTAGTTACCGCGGCATGAATCCCGTCAAACCCCAGCATCAGTTCTGCGCGCAGTTCCCGCTCGCGTCCAGCCTCGCATAGCAGCAGAAATTCATCGGGTCCCAGCCATATCAGCTGGCGATCACCCACCGTCTCAAACCTGTTATTGGCGGGAAGAATTTTGCAACCGGTATGCGATTTGATTGTCGCCAGCATGTCCGTGCCGCCGCGAAGGTTCAGCTTGCCAAGATGCGCCATCTCGCTGATGACAAGGCCGGGCTTACCGCCGTCAGGATTGGCAATCGTGGTCAGCGCGCGCCCAGAAAGCGCGAAGCGTCCGGGTAGCCGGTTATATGTCTGGTTGTTCTGCAATGAGGTGCTAGCCATTGATACGGTCTCCGTTCGGATCGAAGAACACAGTCTCTACGACTTCGGCTTCGATAATTTCGCCGTCAAGCATTGGCAGATAAACGGTGCCGCCAATCATACTATGGCCGCCCTTAAGCATCGCCATTGCAATTGACCCGCCCACATTCGGCGAAAAATAGGAAGACGTGACTTGCCCCAGCATTTCCATCGGCATTGGTTGGTGCGGGTCCAGAACGGCGTGTGCCCCTTCGGGGATCACCCGGCCGCGATCACGGGTGCGAAGCCCGACCAGCTGTTTGCGGTTATCATCAGACATTGAGGTGCGTTGCAGCGCCCGCTTGCCAATAAAGTCCGGCTTTACCTTTGATACAATCCAGTCCATTCCCAGATCGGATGGCGTGACCGACCCATCTGTTTCCTGACCAACAATGATAAACCCCTTTTCCGCGCGAAGCACATGCATCGCCTCGGTGCCGTAGGGGGTTATGCCGAATTCGGCTCCGGCCTTTATCAGATGTGTCCAAAGTGCCAGCCCATGGCGCGCCCGGATATTAATCTCATAGGACAACTCACCGGTAAACGAGATGCGAAACACCCGCACCGGCAGTCCGGCAACATGCGCTGGCCGCATCGTCATGAAGGGAAAAGCCGCTGGATCAAGACTGATATCAATGCCGGCGGCGTTTAGAATTTTCGCGGCATTCGGGCCGGACAGGGTGATAACCGACCATTCCTCGGTCACCGAGGTTAGATAGACCTTCAATTCAGGCCATTCGGTTTGCAACCATTCTTCCATCCAGTCCAGAACAGCGGCCGCCCCGCCGGTTGTTGTGGTCATATGATAGTGATTTTCAGCAAGACGCGTGGTGACCCCATCATCCATCACCATGCCGTCATCTTTCAGCATCAGCCCATAGCGGCATTTACCGATACCCAGTTTCAGCCAGCTATTCGTGTAGATACGGTTCAGGAACTCGGCGGCATCAGGGCCGCAAATATCAATTTTTCCCAGCGTCGATGCATCAAGAATACCGGCGCTTGTCCGCGCTGCCAGAACTTCGCGGTTTACGGCCTCGGTCATGCTTTCGTCATTTTGCGGGTAGTACCATGCGCGCATCCACTGGCCGACATGCTCAAACTTTGCCCCATTGGCGCGGTGCCATTCATCCATGCGGGTCAGGCGAACCGGATCAAACAGCGATCCAATATCACGTCCGGCAATCGCACCAAAATTTGTTGGTGTATAGGGCATCCGAAAGGTTGTGGTGCCAACCGACGGAATATCCTCTCCCAGCGCATCTGCCAGAATGGCGAGACCGTTAATGTTTGATGTTTTGCCTTGGTCGGTGGCCATGCCAAGCGTTGTATAGCGCTTTAGATGCTCGACCGATTGATAGCCTTCGCGCGCGGCCAGTGTCACGTCAGATGCTGTTACATCATTCTGGAAATCTACAAAAGCTTTCGGGCCTTGGCCGGGAGGGTG
>JAACDV010000025.1 GCA_009936825.1 Bacteroidota bacterium
CCGGGCTTTATGTCTCTGGCCGGGCTTTATGTCTCTGGCCGGGCTTTATGTCTCTGTTCGGCGGGTGCTGAAATAGACCACCAGACCGGCCCAGATCACGCCGAAATTCAGCCATTCTTGTGGGGGAAAAGGCGCGTCAAAATAAAACAGACCAATTAACAATTGCGTTGTTGGATTGGCGTAAAACAGCATGCCTGCAATGGTAATGGGCAGCGCCTTATTCCCCGCATGGAACAGGATCAGCGGCACAACCGTGACCACACCCGCCGCCATAGCCAGCCCTATATTTGCAGCCCCACCACCAAAAAACAGCGGTTGCCCTGATATCTGCATCCAGACCAAATAGAGGATTGCCGGTGGGAACAGCAGCATTGTTTCGATAAACATTCCCGACACCGCATCAACGCCCATACGTTTGCGCAGCACGCCGTACAACCCAAAAGTGACAGCCAATACCAGCGATATCCAGGGCAATCCGGCCGCTGACTGGGTCTTCAGAATGACACCGCCAGCCACAATCGCCACCGCCATCCATCCCCAGCGATCCAGCTTTTCTCGAAGCAATAAAATTCCCAAAACCACCGTTACCAGTGGATAGATAAAATAGCCAAGCGCTGCTTCGACAACGCGCTGGGTCTGCACTGCATAAACAAAAATGCCCCAATTCATGGTCAGCAGAATGCTCGATAACAGAAAGCTCCAACGAAGCGAAACCGAGGTTAAAGCCGCTCGAATCGCAACAATTCCACCGGTCATCTGCGGTAAGAAGAAGATCACTCCCAGTAACAAAACCCCCGACCACAAGGCGCGATGCATCACGATTTCCATCGGATCATCGGCATCTACATACCCAATATAAATGGGAACAATGCCCCACATGATGGCGGCGGACACGGCAAAGAAAACGCCGCGCATTGAAATATCTGAGGAGGTGGGTTTTGAAGAGAGCGACACCCGCGGGGAATCCTGTCCTTTTACGGCATCCGATCGATGCACTCCGCCCTATTCTACCCCGCCGCCATAATCGTCAAGCTATTTTGTAGCGAAAATAAAATTCACCATAGAAATTAGGGCAGCGTTCCCTCCCCGCCACTCCAAATTATATGATGGGGAAGGGCACTATTTCGGCCTGCCGAACGTCCACATCAGTATGGACTGCAACGCGCTCACCAGCATCAATCACATCACAATTGACCATTGCCACGGCAATGTTGGAGCCCACGCGCGGCGAAAAGGCGGTGGCACTGGCATATCCGGCATAGGCCCCGTTCCACATCAGGTCCCAGCGGTTCTCATTGGTTTTAGTAAAAGCTGGTCCGTCGATGGTCAGCCCCATAATCCGGCGCGTTGGTCCGGCATCACGGATTGCCTTCAGCGCCTCTTTACCAACAAAATCATGCGGCTGGTCGATATCGATAAACCGATCCAAACCCAATTCGAACGGGTTGGTGTCCGCAACAGTATCGGAGCCATATGAGACGAGGCCACTCTCGATTCGTTCAACACAATTCGGCGTACCCGGACCAATGCCGAATGGTTTGCCAGCTTCAGCAACAATTTGCCAAAGCTCGTCACCCTTGCTGCCATCTTGAAGATACAGCTCAAACCCACCCTGCTTTGACCAGCCCGAACGCGCAACAATCATGGGAATGCCCTGCAGCGTGGTTGCCTTGAAGGCAAAATATTTCATCTCACGAACCCAGTCACCAAACAGTGATGCCACCAGATCAAATGATTTTGGACCCTGAATAGCAAGCGGCGAGACATCGGGTTCAAACACCTTTACATCCATTTGCCGTGCCCCAGCGATACCGCTCGCCCACAGCAGAATATCGCTATCGGCAATCGAAAACCAAACCTCATCTTCGCTGACCTGCAACAGCACCGGATCATTAATGACGGCGCCTTCATAATTACAAATCGGGGCATATTTACCCTGCCCGATTACAAGTCCATCCAGATTGCGCGGGGTTAGATACCGGGCCAGCGCCAGCGCATCAGGTCCCTGCAGTGCAACCTGACGTTCAGCACCGACATCCCACATCGCTACATCATTGATCAGCCGGTTATATTCAGCCTGCGGATCACCAAACTCGGTGGGCAAGAACATGTGATTATAAACCGAGGCGCTGGTCATACCGGCACGGCGAGCAGCTTCAAAAAAAGGACTTTTACGAACACGTGAACCAATGGCAAGAGAAAGAGTCATGACGTTACGAGCCTCAAAAATACAGTGCGGATATTGATGCCGCCGCCCTTGACCAGACGTCTGGCATCAGATATTTATCGCCCGAAGTTTGCTCCCAGAAAGTCGGGCAAAATATCCTCATATCGTCATAAATTTGAGAGGTTTAGTACAAAACTTAAAAGTACTAGGCGAAAAACGCCTTAACTTCGTCAACGAACAAATCAATTTCATCAATCCCGCAATCCAAATGGGTGACAAGTCTGATTTTCTGCCCGCCGCCATTGATCAGAATACCGCGATCAAGAAGGTGTTTTTGCAACGGTGTAGACGCCCCTTCAGGCAGACCTACAAACACCATATTGCTTTGTATTTTATTCAAATCGACAGCCAGATCTTTCACCTCACCCAACCGCTCACCCAACCGGATGGCATTTGCATGATCGTCGGCAAGACGTTCGATATTATGATCCAGCGCGTAAATCCCCGCCGCCGCCAGCACTCCAGCCTGCCGCATACCGCCGCCAACCAATTTGCGAATACGGTGGGCGCGTTTGATCAAATCCTTTGATCCGGCCAGCACAGTTCCAACCGGCGTGCCAAGCCCCTTGGACATGCACAAAGACACACTATCTACATCAGCCAGCATTTCGCTAGGAGCCACCCCAAGCTTGACGCAGGCATTCATCAGGCGCGCACCGTCAAAATGAACGGCAAGACCACGCGCCTTGCCACGCTGGGCAGCCGCTTTAATTTTGGCCATCGGGATGACGCGCCCATGACAGGTATTTTCCAACGTCAGCAACCGCGAAATCGGGCAATGTTCATCATCGGGCTTGATCGTTTTATCAATGTCATCGGGGTTCAGGCTGCCATCTTCGCCAGTTGGCATCGGCGCAAACATTATGCTGCCAAGAACTGATGCGCCGCCTGCCTCATCAATAAAAACATGATATTGATCGCCGGTTAATATCTCTTCACCGCGCTGACAATGGGCCAGCATCGCACACAGATTTGACTGCGTTCCACTGGACAGCAACAGGGCTGCTTCTTTTCCCAAAAGCTTTGCCGCCTTTTCCTGAAGCGCATTGACGGTCGGGTCATCACCATAAACATCGTCACCAAGATCGGCGTTCACCATCGCAGCGATCATGCCTTGGGAAGGGCGGGTGACGGTATCGCTTCGCATATCCACCCGTGCCGGTGCATTACCGCGCGTCATTCCTGCATAATTCATTCTA
>JAACDV010000196.1 GCA_009936825.1 Bacteroidota bacterium
CCTTGGGAAGGGCGGGTGACGGTATCGCTTCGCATATCCACCCGTGCCGGTGCATTACCGCGCGTCATTCCTGCATAATTCATTCTAAAATCTCCAAAACTTTAACGGTAAACATGCCTCAACCGCCGGAGGCAAGCTTGCAGTACTTAAATGCCCTCAGGCAACCAATTTATCCAGCGGCGAACCCTTTTAAATCAAAAGCAGAATCACCGAGTTGATCGGGGTCGGGCGACAATCCGCGCTCAAGACATTTTTTGCCGAGCATATAGCCCGCAGGATCACCAACCGCCTCAATCGCCTTCAACGCGTCGCCTTCAAAGCTCCACACCGAAAAACCGGGCTCACGCTTTCCGGGACGCCGAACATACCGCACCTTATCACCTGGCACCGGAACCAGTCCCGCCGATTGCAAACGTGCATGATATTGCTCTGACCAAAACCACGGCGCTTGCGGTGTCGGTGGGGCGTGTCCGTTAATCGCGGCAGCGGCGCGCTCGGCGCTATCGCTAGCATTATGCACCGATTCAATGCGCCCGCCCAAACCGCCGGCAAGATCATCGCGAAGATCATCGGCGATCAACGCCACATCCCCAATGGCGTAAATGTCCTTTGCATTGGTTTGCATTGATGCGTTCACCTGAATACCGTTGCCAATTTCAGCCCCCGCCAACCGGGCAACTTCCGTGCGGGGCAGAACACCGATACCAACAACCAGCATATCAGCAGCAAGGTGCGATCCATCAGCCATCACAACACCGGTAAATATACCGTCATCGCTGATAATGTCTTCAACGGCGCTGCCAACATGCAGCACCGCGCCAGATGATGAATGAAGGTCGGCAAAATGGGATGAAATAAGCGGGCTAGCAACCCGCGCTAACACCCGGTCCGCAGCCTCAATCACAGTGACTTTCTTGCCCAGCTTAATCAGACTTGCAGCGACCTCAAGGCCGATATATCCACCGCCAATAATGATTGCTGATTGCGCATCGGACAGACCAGCGCGCAATCGGCGGGCATCATCCGGGTCCCGCAGCACAAACACACCGTCAAGATGCGCCGCCAATTGGCGCGGGGCAGCCCCGGTTGCCAGAACCAGCTTGTCATAGGACAGTGCGCGACCATCATCCAGCGTTATACTGTGCGCTGGCGCATCAATTCCGGCCACGGTAACGCCGTCAATCAAGGTGACATTATTCGCGTCAAACCAGCCAGCGTCACGAAGCGCAAAGCGCGCATCATTATCGCTGTCTTCGGACTGCAAAAATGCCTTTGACAAGGGCGGGCGTTCCAGCGGCAGTCCGGGCTGGCTGTCGATCAGCGTCAATCCGCCGGCAAACCCGTTGCGGCGCATCGCATCGGCAAAACTGATCCCGGCATGGCTGGCCCCCACAACTATAATATTCATGAATTAACCTGCGTGCAGTCTGATGATGTTGTGAATTTGATTACCCTGTTTTGCATCACCTTGCAAATAACAGTATCCCTAATACGGATCTAGACAGATGCGCCCATATCACCGCGCCGGATCAATAGATCGGGAAGCTCGGTCAGGCGCGCAATGACATTTTCAACTTTTACATTTTCATGAGGTCGGAATTGGGGATCGTCGGCGATGCAAATGAAATCGGCAACCTTGCCATTAATGGCTACCCCGTAATCTGCCCCCGTATCGCCGATCATAAGCGTTTCTTCGGGGGTGCTGCCATGAGCATCCATACAATGGATTAAACCACGCGGTTCGGGCTTACCGCCAAAACCGCTATCGGCGCCAATGATAGGGTCAAAAATATGCTCAATGCCAAGTTCGATCAGGCTTTGCCGGGCGGACCCTTCGCTGTCATTCGTAAGCAGTGCGATCTTAAAACCGGCATCAAAAACGCGTTGCAACGGGGTGACTACATCGCCCTTGGCAACGGAATTTCCATGCGCCATTTCCAGCGCCAGCCTTTTCACCTCGCTGCGATATTCTACATCATCTTCAAGCTTGACCATGCCCTGCGGCAACAGCGCCTGCCAAATTTCACGAATGTCATGGAACGAGCCCATCGCAAAAATTCCCAACGGATCGATATAGCCCTCGGCTTCGTTAACACCGATTGCCGCCAGAAGATCAGCGCGCGAAACCGTTCCCTCAGTCCCCGCAGGAAGGCGCGTCAAGGTATATTCTGTAAGGGCCTGGACCACCGGAAACCAAGTGGCGATGAGGTCAAGGATGACACCATCCTTGTCAAAAACCAGTGATTTGATCATCGCGCAAATGCTCCACAGGAAATAAAGCCAATGAGAAACTGTCGCGCAAATTTACCGGCCTGCCAAGCGCTATTAGGTCGCATATTCAAGCCTCAATCTTGGCCCGCGACTGGCAGGATGGAAACATTCAACCAAATGGGCCTAAAATTCAACCGACTGAAATTCCTCGTCATCGATTCTGGCGAAGAGTTCGATTTCCTGGTCCTTTTTCAACCGCAATCTGTCACCCAGAATCGCCCGACGCTTTTTCAAGGTTATGATGATGCTGGCGCGTCCATAAATCCTATAAATCTCATCCAGCGAGCGCCTTGCCTGCTGCACTCCCATCGCATCCAGATATTCGCGTTTAATAGCTGCTGTAATCCGCTGCAACGTATCTGCCTTAACGCGCGCAACTTTGCCGAGGCAGCTTTTTTCCAGACGGTCAATCTGATCAGTCATATCTTGAAGTTCATTGTCATCCGGTGCCGGAATTGCGGCCTGAAAATTCAAATCTTCACCCTCGATAGGAACCATTTCCAGCCTTCTACCAGCACAAATTTCCTGCAACCGGTCCAGCACACTAGCAGACGCAACATTGAAGACCACGCGGCGATCAAGAGCGCCATTTGCTACAATTTCCAGATCGACAA